>NZ_CP043875.1:2100000-2312530 GCF_032878975.1 Methanoplanus sp. FWC-SCC4 | reverse complement strand
TAAAATTCCTCTCAGATACGGTGCATTTTTGTAAAAATATCTTCATGCTGGCATCTGATTTTTACACCGATTTCATCGCCCAGATTCTCTAATTCGGTCACCATCTCTCCAAAAGGCTTTGAGGATTTGCCGGTGTCGACAATCATCATCATGTTGAAGTAGCCCTGCACGATGGTCTGGGAGATGTCCTCGACATTAACCTGATTGTCTGCGAGATATGTGCAGACCTTTGCGATAATCCCGACTGTATCCTTTCCAACAACAGTAATTATGGTTTTTTTCATGGCTCTCTTATCCTTATATTATATTGGTTTTCTTTGAAGATTAATTCCACTTTACAATCAATTTTTAAAATCCAAAAAGACTGGATGAACTCATATAATGAACTTCCTGTAATAAAGCACCTGCCCATACATTTTTCACCATAATATTCAGATTAACAAAAAAACCTCCGGTCAGGTGGAACATATCATACCATTTATCAGACATCATGCAAAATTAAAAAACAGCTGATTATCAATGCCTGACAACGATTCCCTGACCCGTTTTTGCCGGGTCTTTAGTACACTCATCATCGCTTTCATTCTTGTAATGTCAGCAGGATGCATTCAGAGCTCTCCGGCAGAGTCCGATATACCGGTTGTTACAAGCACCACCGGACCTATACAGACAGAATACTCACACGGTGAAATAACCCGCCTTGCCGGAAAGGCACAGGCCGATGCAAACGAATCTTTTAATCAAATTGCAGCAATTTTACCGGAGGAGAGAAACTTTGACAATACTGTTCTTGCCTTTGAGGAGACGGTTTCTGATCATGAAAATGCCATATTTCCCCTTACCCTGATGCGGGATTTACATCCGGACCCTGAAATTGCAGCAGAGGGACAATCAGCGGATGAATCATACAAAATCTTCTTAAATGATGTTATGACACGCCCTGATCTCTATGATGCACTCAAAGGACAAAATCCCCGTACAGGACAGGAATCACGCCTTTACAATAAAATATTAAGTAAATTTGAAAAATCAGGACTTGGGCTCTCTGACGAACGTCGTTCAAAACTCCGTGGGATGAACAACAGGCTGGTAAAACTTGAATCAGAATATATCCTCAACTTAAACAACGACAACACCACCCTTGAGTTTACCGCCGCTGATCTTTCCGGATTGTCGGCGGAAGTGCTGTCAGGATTCTCCGAAACCGAATCAGGCAACTATACCGTCACAATGACATACCCAAACCTCTTTTCGGTAATCATTAGTGCGGAAAATGAAGAAACCCGCAAAAAAATGTACCAGACTTTTTTTAACGTGCAGGCAGATGAAAACATTCCGGTTCTTGAGGAGGCCCTTGATCTCCGCCGCAGTATTGCAGAGGAGGCAGGATTTTTAACATGGGCCGATTACAAGCTGGATAACAACAGCATGGCAAAAGACAGTGCAGGGGTCATGACATTTCTAAATACCCTCAAAGCACCTCTTCAGAATAAGACAACTGCAGAGCTCGAAGAACTTCTTGCTGTCAAAAAGACTCTTGATCCAAAGGCAACGTCAGTTAATCCCTGGGATGTATATTATCTAAGGGAGAAAATAAGAAAACAGGATTACGACTATGACAAAGAAGAGGTCAGGGAGTATTTCCCGATGGAAAGAGTCCTTTCAGGACTTTTTGACACCTGCTCGGCCCTTTTCGGAGTCAGCTTTGAGGAGGTTTCAAATCCTTCGGTCTGGTCACCTGATGTTCGTCTGTTTGAAGTCAGCAACATGACGGACAATAAGACAATCGGATACCTGTATCTGGATTTATATAAAAGAGAAGGAAAAGTCAGGTACACTTATACTTCAGGAATCATAAACGGGAGGATAAAAAACGGTACATACACAACGCCGGTTGTGGTAATTGTCGATAATCTAAGACCGCCCGCAGGGGATAAGCCTTCACTCTTATCACCAGTTGAAATGGAGACGCTTTTCCATGAGACCGGACATGCCATGCATGGCATTTTGACAGAAGTGCCTTACGGAATTCTCTCCGGTGCGAATGTGGATTTTGACTTTAGTGAGCTCCCCTCTATGACCCTTGAGGAATGGGTATGGGACCCGCAGGTGCTTGAATCACTCTCCGGCCACTACAAAAACACCTCGAAAAAGATCCCCGCAGAACTGTGTGACATTATTATTGAAGACCATTTCGGAGACCCTTCCTATTTTTACAGCGTACAGCTGATTTATTCTCTTGAGGATATGCGTTTTCACACAGCCCGTGGCCGGGTAAATGCAACAGAGATATGGTCAAAAACCAATGAGGAGATGACCGGCATGCACGATACGACCAGACAGCCGGCAAGATTCGATTATATGATGGACGGCAGTTATGATGCTGCATATTACGGATATCTCTGGTCCGAAGCCAATGCGTTTAATATTGTGGATGAGTTCAAAAAGGACGGGATGCTCAACCGGACAACAGGAATGAGATTGAGGAACGAGATCCTCTCAAAAGGGAACATGGAGGACGGCAGTGTCCTGCTTGAAAACTTCCTCGGAAAAGAGCCGGGCCCGGAGGCACTATACAAAGTAATGGGGATTGATGTTGCAGAGGCATGAATTCCCAAATCAGAGGTATCAGATCCGGAAATAATCATCAGGCAGGTTTTCAAAAAATAAAATATCATATTGCCCAAACAGGCTCAATACACTTTTTTTTCTGAAAAACGGAAGAAATCCGACACGAAGCTATAAGGCGGAATGGACCAATCATTTAAATCAGGAACCGGTATGACCAATGTTGAAGGCTTTATTTTTATAGTGATATTCATGGGGGTCGTCGCCTGCCTGATTGGTGCGGTTGTTCTCGCTATTACCTATGCAGTCCTGAAAAGAATCAAAAATCCCGTTCTCCGCACAGGTATAATAATTCTTGTCCTTATATTCGGCTTTCTCCGGCTGATGCCGCTTGATGCACCGACGCTTCTTACGGCGGCACTTATGTTTACAGTCCCTGTGGCAGTGCTTGTTCCGCCGTTCATTCTTCCCGGTCTTTTTAAGGGTCGTTTCTCCGGCCGGTTTTCCGGAAGTTCCCAACAGATTGCAGACAATGAGCCGCGTTTTTCCCGCCTTCTTCTCTGCCACATCATTGTCTCGGCTGCCGGGTTTTTTCTCCCGTTCATCCTTGTCAAATCCGGTCTTTCAATGATGCCTGAGATCTACTGGCACACACCTCTTTCAAACGGTATTGTCTATGCCGGTGCATTCATACTCGATGTAGCTCTTGCAGGGATTTTCTTCAGGATTGTTGGATGGGGGGAGGATGAATCCGGGGAAAAAGTGGAACAGGGAAAGAATTCATCCATGAAACCCTAAAACAGAAACCTTATTTCAGAGTGTATTTTTAAAATAGGGATTTTAAATATCCCTGTCTCCTCCCCCCGTTTTTTTTTCAAATTACGATATTGGATTTTTCAAAAAAAGTTGTGATAATTTCAATCATCATCCTTATCCCCCTCGTATCTTTCATTGTTGGGGTTTAACTGATCAGCATGATTGTCCATCGCTGCATGATATGCATCGTTGTTTGGGTTCATTGAATCTGACCTGTCATCATTTGCACTTCTTCCCATAGATTTTCACCTCCCTTTAAGCATGTAAATTAGAATTAAAGGAGAAAAAAGATTAAACTTCACTGAAACTGTTTCATAATTCTGAAACAATTTTCCAAATTTAGCCCATATTATGAAGCATTCTTTTGTCCGTCTTTTTATCATTTTATCACTTACCATAACTAAAAATGGTAAACACCCCAAATAATCAATTAAGCATAAATCCGGAATACAGTTGCCGGACCTGTCAAAAAATTCCAATAAAATCTAATAAAATTCAATAAAATTCCAATAAAATCCAAAAAGTCACCGGGACAGCAATGCAAAAAACACCGTTTGAAACAATCCTCTGCCAAAAACCAGACATCCCCTCCCTTAGAAGCGAAGGCTATACCCTCACTGACATGCACCTTCACACCCGCCATTCAGACGGACTAACAAAAATACCCGATCTTTTGAAGTACGCTAAAAAGATGCAGATCAGCATTGCAATCACAGATCATAATGAGATCAGCGGTGTTTTAAAAGCATACGAACTTCTAAAGGAACAGCCAAAAAGTGCCCGTGAAGATCTAATAATTATCCCCGGAACTGAACTTGAAACAAAGGAAGGGCCACACCTCCTTATGTACTTCTATACAACCGGTGATCTTGAAAGTTATTTTGAAGACTTCAAAAAAGAACGCCGGAAATTATCCAGGACAATGACAAAAAACCTCCCCGTAATAGACTGTCTCACACTTGCGGAAAACTATGACTGTTTAAGAGTTGCCGCTCATCCTTTCGGTTATTACGGGATCGACAGGGGTGTTTTAAAATGCGTCAAAAACGGTAAACTCCCCGGAGTTATGGAGCACCTTGACGGAATAGAAGCAATATGCGGGGGAATGATGAGAGGGCTCAACAACAAATCAATCCTGTATGCAAAAAACCATAATATCCCGTTTACGGGCGGTTCGGATGCACATGTAACTGGCAGTATCGGTGATGTACTCACAGGCACATTCGCAGGAAGTGTTGAAGAACACCTAAATGCAGTCAAAAAACGCGAAAATATAGTAATCGGACACTCCGGAAACCCTGCATACAAAGGTGCAACGGCCGGTGTCATCGCATGGAGTTTTGTTCCGTTCACAAAGACATTTCTAACCGCACACTGCAAAGCAGGAAAAGAAAATATCAGATCAGCCGCAGGCAGAATCAGACACTCCCCGAAAAAATAAATCCGTTTTTTGTTAAAATTATTATTTTTATAGATAGTCCGGTCGATCCGATTCTCACAACAGCGGTGAAAACAACCTTGATATTGACAATTTAACCCTGATAATCGCCGGAAGATTCCTGATTCTCTCAGGAGTCAGCTCCTCACAGTCGTCAAGATCCCTTATAAAATAACTTTTTAGCTCTTCTGCAACCCCGCTGTCGTACATGACCGCGTTTGTCTCAAAGTTCAGCCTGAAACTTCTCACATCCCAGTTTGCACTGCCGACCGATGCCACTTCCCCGTCGACAACAATCGTTTTTGCGTGAATGAACCCGTCGGTATAGGTATATGCCTTAACCCCGGCATCAAAGAGCTGCTCGATAAACGAATATCCCGCCCAGTAAACAAACATGTGATCCGGTTTTGAAGGAATCATGATTTTTACATCAATACCTGACAACGCTGCCATACGAAGTGCGTCAATAATACTCATATCAGGGATAAAATACGGGGTCTGGATGTATACTGACTCTTTTGCAAGCGTAATCATCTTCAGGTACGACTCTTTTACCGGATTCCAGTAGGTATCAGGACCTCCTGAAACAATCTGTACAGGAAGAGACCTTATGCCCGTGCCCTCTTTTCCATCGCTTTCCTCTAATTTAGGGAAGTATCTTTCCAAAAACTCGACCTGCTCACCGCTATTTTCACTGTTTGCATAATTCCAGTCCAGAAAGAATCTGATCTGCATTAAAATTACAGAATCACCGATAATTCTTACAGCCGTATCTCTCCAGGGAGCCCACTCGGGAATCCGGCTCAGGTAATCGTCCCCTATATTAAAACCGCCAATAAAGCCGGTCTTACCGTCAATGACCGCAATCTTCCTGTGGTTTCTATAATTCAGGCGTGGATGGCGAATCGAGATAAGTGAAGGGAAGAAAAATGCAAGCTTTCCCCCGGCATCAAGAAAAGGTTTGTAAAATGCCTTTTTTGGCCCTGCACACCCAAGACCGTCCCCAAGGAATCTTACCTCAACACCTGCCTTTGCACGTTCTGTCAGAGCCGCAAAAACTTCGCGTCCGATCTCATCATCCTTTAGGATATAATATTCCATGTGGATGTGATCCTTTGCACCTTTTATTGCCTCAATAAGCGCCGCGAACTTCTCGTTTCCGTCGACATAGACTTTGACATCGTTATTGATTGTAAGCGCTGACAGATTATTCTCCATCAGCATCAGCGCCATACGCTTGTATGAGTCAGAAAGCGTCCCGCTTATCGGCCGCTCATCTGTAAAAAGATCTTTTTTCTGCGATTCAATAAAGGCTATGAACTTCTGATCCTGTTCCTTTTTGACCTTAAACATCCTCTCCCGGTAAAAACTCTGACCAACGAAAAGATAAAGGACAAAACCAACAACAGGAAGAAATATGAGTGCCATAAGCCATGCGACTGTCGCAGACGGATTTTTTCGCTCAAGAAATACTACTATGAGCGCAAAACAGATATTTACGACAATTATTATCTGAAACAAAAATTCCCAGATCAGACTTAATATTCCTGACATTATTATTCCCGGCCACTGAACTCTTACAATATATTGAAGTTTTAGAATATATAGAGAGTTTGCGATTAAACCGGCAGGTTCCGCGGAAGTTGGTCCACTCAGGTTTCATATTTTTGTACTGGTCATGCCAATCATCCCCCTATTCATTTTTTATCTGATAAATTACTATCAGGAGTCATTCGGACAGAAGAGAAAAATATATAATTCACAATTGTGAACTATATATGTAGTAAAAATTCACAATTGTGAATTTTATGTCTGCCGGAAAAGTGAAAGAGGAGAGGATAAGTTGGATTTAAGGATACAGAAAACATATGAGGCTCTTTTTGCTCTTGAAGACATAAGGGAGATCTTTCGTGAGTCGCTGCCGACAGGCCCTGACGCAGACGGCGAAAAAGAGATCAAAAGAATTGCGGAAGAGCTGAAAAAAACAATATCCGATATCGAATCGGGAACCGGACAGCCTAAGGTAAGAGCAATCGGAAACAGCCTCCCGATACGCGACCGCGAAGAGGCATACATAAACATACAGCCTATCCAGGCGGCAGGGCGGCTCACAGCCGATGCAAGAAAGGCAATAATCTCCTATGGCGACGGCTACTCCGCCTGCGACCAGTGCAGAAAGCCGTTCAGGCTTGATAAGATCGAAAAACCCTGCATAGCCGGATTCCACAGAGAACTTGCAGAATTTCTCGGAATGGACGAGGCAAGGGTTGTCCCCGGCGCCAGAAGGGGATTTCAGGCAGTCACCAGTACACTCATCGAAAAAGGCGACATCGCAATAGCAACGTCACTCTCTCACTATACAGAATTTCTCGCAGTTGAAAACTCACACGGGCAGATCAGGGAGATTCCGGCAGACAAAAACAACATAATAACGGCAGACAGTGCGGCTGAAAAAATCGAGGAGGTGATCAGAAAGGAGGGCAAAACCCCGAAACTTCTGATGATCGACCACTTCGATTACACATATGCAAACGAACACGATGTATACGGAATTGCCAAAGTCGCAAAACAGTATGACATCCCCCTCCTCTACAACGGTGCCTACTCGGTTGGTGTGATGCCGGTTGACGGAAGAAAAATCGGAGCCGACTTTGTCGTAGGATCAGGGCACAAATCGATGGCATCAGCCGCACCCTCAGGCGTTCTTGCCGCAACCTCCGAATGGGCGGAAGAGGTCTTCAGGACGACACAGATCACAGGTGATGTCACAAACCGGCGGTTCGGGATAAAGGAGGTTGAGATGCTCGGCTGTACCCTGATGGGAGCACCCCTCTTCACCATGATGGCATCATTTCCACATGTGGTTGAGAGGACAAAACACTGGGACGACGAGATCACAAAGATATCATTCCTGCTTGATAGGATGCTTGCGATAAAGGGAACAACGGTCCTGTCCGAATACCCAAGAAAGCACGCCTTAACAAAGGTTGACACAACAGACAGCTTTGATACGGTCTCTAAAACCCACAAAAAAAGAGGCTTTTACTTTTCATCAGAGATGTCAAAACGCGGTATCGCAGGGGTCTTCCCCGGTGCCACAAAGCAGTGGAAGCTTTCAACATATGGACTTTCATGGGAGAAAGTCAGGTATCTGGCAGACTCCTTTGATGAAATTGCGGAAAAATACAATCTTGAGGTGGCAAAATGACAGACAAAAAATTCCGGCATTCAACACTCTGCGTCCATGCAGGTGCAAAGCCCGACCCTTCAACAGGGTCAAGAACCGTCCCGATTTACCAGACGGCCGCATATGTCTTTGAGAATTCCGAGCATGCAAAGAATCTCTTTGCGCTAAAGGAGACAGGAAACATATACACACGGCTGAACAACCCGACAACGGCGGTTTTCGAGGAGAGGATCGCCGCTATTGAGGGAGGTGTTGGATCGCTCGCAACATCGTCAGGGATGTCGGCCATATCATCAGCCATTCTCACCTTTACATCCCTTGGAGATGAGATACTCTCAGGCGACAAGCTCTACGGCGGAACGCATGAACTCTTCAGCCAGACATTCCCAAAACTCGGAAGAACGGTGTCTTTTGCAGACTCAAACGAACCTTCTGCGTTTGAAGAGAAGATAACGGAAAAGACAAGGGGAATTTTTGTCGAGGCAATAGGAAACCCGGGCCTTGACATCCCAGACTTTGAAAGGCTCGCAAAAATCGCACACGAGAACGAAATCCCGCTGATAGTCGACAACACGGTCGGAGTCGGACTCACAAGGCCCATAGAGTTTGGCGCCGACATCGTTGTCCACTCCGCAACGAAGTACATCGGGGGACACGGAAACTCAATAGGCGGCGTTATCACGGATTCTGGTAATTTCAACTGGAATACAGGAAAATTCCCGGAGATAACAGAACCTGACGAGAGTTACGGCGGCATCAGGTATCACGAACAGTTCGGGAGCTCTGCCTTTATCGTAAAGGCAAGGGTTCAGTTCATGAGAGATATGGGCCCGTGCATCTCACCCTTCAACTCGTTTATGCTCCTTACAGGGCTTGAAACACTGCCTTTGAGGGTAAAAAAGCACTCTCAAAATGCCCTTGCGGTGGCGGAGTTTCTAAGGGATCACCCCAAAATCGAGTGGGTATGCTACCCCGGACTCTCATCACACCCCTCACATGAAAACGCAAAGAAATATCTCACAGGCGGATTCGGCCCGATTGTCGGTGCCGGAGTCAAAGGCGGAATTGTCCCGGCATCAAAGCTTACCGAGGAAGTGAAACTTTTCTCACACCTCGCAAACATTGGTGACACAAAAAGCCTCATTGTCCACCCTGCATCAACAACCCATTCCCAGCTCTCTCTAAAGGACAGACGGGCGGCAGGAGTTTTGGACAACTTCGTAAGGCTGGCAATCGGAATCGAGGACGAAGACGACCTGATTGAAGACCTGAACGAAGCACTAAAAAGAGTCTGAATATGGGAAACAGGAAAGGAACGGTCGGGAGCATAAAAAAAGGAATTTTTTCATCACCCGGGGATTTTGTAACCGAAGGCGGCAGGGTTCTGCCCGGAATTGAGATTGCATACGAAGTCTACGGGCAGATGAACGCCGACAAAAGCAATGCAGTACTCATATGCCACCCCTTAACGGCAGACGCACATGCCGCCGGATGGCATGATGGCGACAAAAAACCGGGCTGGTGGGATATTGCAATCGGGCCGGGGAAGGCGTTTGACACCGACAAATTCTGCGTAATCTCCTCAAATGTCCTCGGAGGATGCAGCGGCTCAACAGGCCCTTCATCGCTGAACAAAAATACCGGCAGAGAATGGGGGCCCGACTTCCCGGTCGTAACAATCAAAGACATGGTCAGGGCACAAAAGCTTCTGCTTGAGCATATCGGCGTAAAATGCCTCTTTGCAGTTGCCGGAGGCTCGATGGGAGGAATGCAGGTTCTCGAGTGGGCCGTATCGTACCCTGATATGGTAAAAAAAGCGATAGCAATTGCGACAACAGCATCTCCGGGCCCCCAGCAGATAGCCTTCAACGCAATTGGCAGAAAGGCTGTAACCGATGACCCCGACTGGAAAGGCGGCCGTTACTACGGCGAAACCTTTCCGGCAAAAGGGCTCTCGCTTGCAAGGATGATAGGACATACAACATACCTAAGCCCGGAATCGATGGTTGATAAATTCGGGAGGGAGACGCTTCTTGGAGAGAAGGCGGAACCTGATCTCTTGCCCGACTTCCAGGTAGAAAGCTACCTTGACTATCAGGGAGGTTCGTTTACAAAGAGATTTGATGCAAACTCTTACCTTTACATAACAAAGGCAGTCGACCTCTTTGATCTGTCCAAAAACAAAACCCTCACAGAGGGGCTTTCGGGTGTCAGGGCCAGATTTCTCGTAATCGCAATAACATCGGACTGGCTTTACCCGCCCTCTGAATCAAAGGAAATCGTATCGGCACTGCTCGAAAACGGAGCAAAAGCGGATTATGCGGAGATCAGATCACATTACGGACATGACGCGTTTTTAATTGAAGGCGGCCAGCTAAACTACATAATCGCCCGTTTTCTCTCACAGATATGTTCAAAGGACGTAATGTCCGCTCCTGCAATCACAATCAGTGAAAAGGCAACAATCAAAGAGGCATCGGCAGTACTCATCAAAAAGAGGATCAACCACCTTCCCGTGACAGACCCGTCTGAAAGGATATCAGGCATCGTTACATCATGGGATATTGCAAAGGCGGTTGCCTGCGGCCTTGAAAGGCTCGAAGAGATCATCACAAGCGATGTGATCTGCACGGGCCCTGAGGAGCCGATAGAAAAAGCGGCTGAGAAAATGAGCAAAAACTCAATCTCAGCCCTCCCTGTTGTAGACAGGACAGGAAAAATTCTCGGAATCATAACAAGCGAAGGACTCAGCAGACTTATAGGAAGATGACAAATGCGAATCGTTTCAATTCACGTTGACTACATGAAATACACGGCAGTACGCCCGACAAAGGTTGCAGAAGAGCTGACAGAGAAAGAGGCTGAGATGACAGACGGGGTTGTCCTGATGTCATGCATCGAAAAGATGGATGAGATAAACCCGGGAATGGTTGTGGAAAGTGCAACCGCAAATATCCAAAAAAGGCTTTTAAAAATCGGATGCAGGAGGGTGATGATATACCCGTACGCCCATCTTACAAGCAGTCTTGCATCGCCTGATACGGCAATAATGATTCTGAAAGGACTCGAAGAATCGCTAAAAAATAACGGCCTTGAGGTTTCGAGAGCTGCTTTCGGGTGGTACAAGGAGTTTGAGATGAAGAGCAAGGGTCATCCTTTAGCAGACCTCTCAATGACAATATGTCCATATGAAGGCCGCGACTGTGACTACCACTGCCCGTACTGCAAAAGTCCGGTCAGAAAAGAGGATCTTCTCGAAGACTGAAATTTCACCGGAAAATGAACCAGTGACTTTTTCAATATCCTGATATGAGAAAGGGGAGAAACAATTCACATAAGAAAGCTATTATCAGATCAATGACCAGAAAAGAACAACCACAATAGTATGTCAGGAATCGGATAAAAAAACCTTAAAAATATTTCATGGAGTGAAAAATTTACAATGGACGAGAATAAGCGTATTGTTTACATGGATTATGCAGCTACCACACCCACACGGCCTGAGGTGGCAGCGGTGATGACAGAGTTTATGACAGAGCATTTCGGAAACCCTTCATCACTTTACGATATTGCAAAGACCTCAAAAGAAGCTGTTACAAAAGCACGGGAACAGGTTGCATCGGCAATAAACGCAAAACCAAAGGAGATTTATTTCACAAGCGGCGGAACCGAGTCTGACAACTGGGCAATCAAGGGGACTGCCTTTGCAAATCAGGAGAAGGGAAAGCACATAATCACTTCCTCAATCGAGCACCACGCGGTATCGAGGGCATGCGAGTGGCTCGAAAAACAGGGATTTGAGATTACATACCTTCCGGTCGACAGATACGGCGTTGTAAATCCAAAGGATGTTGAGGCTGCAATCAGGGATGACACAATTCTGATTACAATAATGTTTGCAAACAACGAGATCGGAACAATTGAACCAATCGCAGAGATCGGAAAAATTGCAAGGGAGAAAGGGGTTCTGTTTCACACGGACGCAGTCCAGGCAGTCGGACATGTGCCAATAGATGTCGAGGCGATGAACATCGACATGCTCTCCATGTCGGGCCACAAGTTCTACGGACCGAAAGGAACGGGGGCACTCTACATAGGAAGGAAGGTTAAAATCGATCCACTGATGCACGGCGGTGATCAGGAGAGAAGAAGACGTGCGGGAACGGAAAATGTTCCTGGCATCGTCGGCCTCGGACTTGCAATAGAGCTTGCAGTCGCTGAAATGAACGAGAGCAGCAGCCGTATCTCGGCAATGAGGGACAGGCTGATTGAAAACCTGCTAAAAGTCCCGGCAAGCCACTTAAACGGACACCCGGAAGACAGACTTCCAAACAACGTCAACATTGTGTTTGAATACATCGAAGGGGAGTCAATTCTCCTGATGCTGAACAGAAAAGGGATAGCTGCATCGACCGGAAGTGCCTGCAATTCGGCATCCCTTGAACCATCACACGTCCTTACAGCATGCGGAATTCCGGCAGAGATTGTACACGGGTCTTTAAGGCTTACACTCGGAGACCAGAACACTGAAGATGATGTGGACTATGTACTTGGAATCATTCCGGAAATCGTGCAGAGGCTCCGGAACATGTCACCGCTGACACCGGCAGAACTGAGGGGGTAAAGTCGCCCGGAAACGAAGATATGAATAAATGAAACTTAAAAAGAGGTGAAAAAGATGGATTACAGCGAGACCGTTATGGATCATTTTGAGAACCCGAGAAACATGGGAGTAATTGAGGATGCCGACGGCATCGGAGAGGAAGGAAACCCGCAGTGCGGCGATATCATGAAGATTTACATCAAAGTAAAGGAGAACATAATCGCTGATGTGAAGTTTCAGACCTTCGGATGCGGAGCTGCCGTTGCATCAAGCAGTATGGCAACCGAGCTCATCAAGGGAAAAACGCTTGAAGAGGCATGGGAGCTTTCAAACAAGGCGGTTGCAGATGCCCTTGAGGGTCTTCCACCGCAGAAAATGCACTGCTCCGTACTTGCAGAGGATGCAATCCACAAGGCAATCAATGATTACAGGACAAAGCAGGGCCTCGAACCCTGGGAAGAGACAGGCCGCACGGGACACCATCACTAAATATTTTATTGTATCTAATAACTCTCATGAGTTATATAATGCAATAAAACTAAAATCTTATTCTTTCCCTTACATGCTGTTCAATTGAATTATAAAGGTCGATCTCTGCTTTATGCCTTACTGAAACGACAACTGAAAAATCCTGTAAATAATCAGGGTGTTCCTCCTTTCTTAACCATTTTCCTGTGCAAAACACACCTAAAACCAATGGCTTGTCTCTACTGAAATCAATTTCTTCAGTTGTAATTATTGAGCCTTTCTGATGCAATCCTTTAGAGCGTTGTTGTAATCCGGGTCTTAACTCAATTTCATCAATTTTTGAAGTATCAAATTCATTATTGCCCTCAATGAATTTTGCAGTATTCCCAATTGTTTCAGCATCAGTATTTTTGAAGAGCTTAAAACCAAGTGAGAGACCAAAATAATCCTTTCTGTTTCTCCGGATGGGCGGGTTATAAACTAAAGAAGCAGATATTGATCTCTCACCATGAGTTGAATTGAACTCTTCAGGAACAAAGAATTCAAATAACCTCACCCCGTTAATCGAAATAGTTGCTTCTGCAAGAAGACAAACATGATTTAATTCTGAACTAATTGCATGTTCAAAATTTGGTTTCCCATAACCATATACATTTAACAGATTATCTCTGTCAGATGATTTTGGAGGTGTTTTGGAATATAGATTAACATCCAGTGGTTTTGGCCTTGAAAATGGGTATTCAGCTGAAGAAAGTAACAGAGCCTTAATTGTATTATTATTAAACTGAGGGTACTTTTTCCATAGATGGGCAGCATAATATGAAACCATTGGAGCTGAATAACTGGTTCCTATTTCAATTCGGAATAATTTATTGTTCTCAATATGATTGTGGTTGAATACTACTACACCAGGATCTTCTTTTGTATAAATATTAGGCAATATATTTTGTGGTAAATTTCCACCTACTTCCACAAAATCTGGTTTTATCATATCGTTTAAACCAGGTCCTACTCTTGTATAAGGAGAAGGATAATCCGGACTGGGCATAAATGAACTCTGATAATCACTCTGAATATATGATTGAGCAATTGACCCAACAGACAGTGCATAAGCAGATGAAGCCGGATCAGTTATCTTAATATCTTTAAAATCCTTTAACAGGCCCTCAGGATATTTAATCAATTGGGCAGATTCCTGATTACCTGCTGAAATAACAAAAATACAATCACTTTCAGACGCAATTTCATCAATGAATGCTGCAATTTGAGTCTGGTGCTGGGATTTATAAAATTCTTTGGAATCATTGAATGAGAGATTGATCACTTTTTGATTTTCAGGATATTTATCTGTAAAATGATTTATTCCCTCTGAAATCTGGTTCTGAAGAAGAATTCTATCACTAAATGTTCCTCTAACCTCTCCGAGATTCTCATCTTCTTCTTTAAAAAGAACCTTACATGAAAGAATATAGACTTCCGGAGTAAAATTCAAAGATTCAAGCCTGCTTTCAATATCTCCAAATAATGCTATTCCGGCAACACCAGTTCCATGTCCTACATCATCTGAATATTTGTTCTCGTACTTTTCAGGATCAATCAGATACTCACCTGAGATCTCATCACCCACTCCATTTTTTAAAAGAGGATGACCTGAAATTATACCACTGTCAAAAACAATTATTGCCGGAGAATCAGAATCAGGAGTTGAACCGGTATTGTAATTTTGGATATCATTGTCAAACTCTTCCTGACAAATAATCTTTACTTTTGGAATTCTCTCAATAAAACTTACAGCTGGAAATTCAATTAATTCATCAAATATTTCCTTATTAATTTTTATTCTAAGCAGAGTCAGATTATTAGATTTCAGTTTATCCGTGACTTCACCGTTATTGCTGATTATAAATTTCTCTATTTTCTCAATGGAATCTTTAATTTTATCCGGCTTCATCTGCCATATCTCAAGATCAAGAAATTCAAACTTGTCTGTGAGTGGATTTTCCTTTAGTTTTTCTCCGGTTTTATCATCTGGTTCTAACTTGTCAAAGTAATCTATTATCTCAAACTCAGAATACTGATTTTCTCCGGAACCATATCTCTCAATTCTTCCAAGCAAAGTATTGATATCACCATTTTCTGCAAATGCAACTCTGATGGATTTTTGTTTATCAACAGAATCAAGTGTTGAGAGATAATCCAGAGAGCAATTTTTTAAAAATTTTTCAACTTCGTAATCAGAAACGTCCTTTTTAAAAATAATTTTAAAAATCAGATTTGGATCAAAATAATCATTTAATTCCTCTTTTTTTGTGTATTGCGTTTCTTTTATCCCATTTAATCGATGAGTTTCAACATCTGAGAATTTGGATCTATCTTCCCGTGGAACAAATGAACCCCCGCCGCCATTCTTTTTTTTCCTCTGGAATTCTTTATTATAAATCTTTAAAGGTAAATGATCCGCCATTCTTCATACTTCCTTTAAACCTCAAATTATCTTTCTGCCTTTGAATGGACTTTTCAATATAATCCTGCGATAGTCGTTTTTCTCCATCCAAAAGAGAATTTTTCATAGCCCTGATTGAAACCTGTTCAATGTCTGAACCTGAAAATCCTTCAGTTTCTTCAGCAAGCATTTTATAATTTATTGAAGATTCTCTATGAAGTATTTTAAAACATTTTTTAAATATCTTTTCCCTTGATTCAACATCCGGAAGATAATAAATTAAAACTTCATCAAATCGGCGCCATACGGCTTCATCAAGAATTTGAGGATGATTACTTGATGCAAGAAGAATACTATCTCCAGTGTAATTTTCAAGCATCAACATGAAATTATTAACAACTCGCTTTATCTCGCCGTGTTCAGTTGGATCATCTCTTTTTTTACCAATTATGTCAAATTCATCAAAAAGAACAACCCATTTTCCTTTTTCAATATAATCAAATATTTTCCTTAAATTTGAAGAAGTTTCACCAAGGAAAGATGATATTACGGAATCAAACCTTACTATTAGTAAGGGGTAATTCATTTCAGAACTTAAAATTTTAGCAGTTAATGTCTTACCTGTTCCAGGAGGACCACTTAGAAGAATTTTATTTTTTGGTTTTAAGCCATATGAAGCAAGTATTTGAGATTTTTTATTCTCTCTGACTACTTCTTTTAAAATTTCAGTTAATTTAGAATCAACTATCAAATCATTCCAATTATAATAATCTTTTTTTATTTCAAGTAATGGAAATCCTTTTTCATTATCTCTTGGAATCGGAGGTAAATTACGCTTGATCAAATTAGACTTATTAATGTAAGAATTATCATTTTCTAAAATTTTCTTCAGCCTGTTAGCTACAAGATGATGGTTCTTCATCTCCTCTTCTTTTATTAAATTCAAGGCAAGCTCATTAAATAGTTCATCATTTTTTGAGATATGTGCCTTGAATAATAATTCAATATTTGAGGAGTTCATAATAATATCCAAAGACCGTACTATGGATTTAGTAATATATGATTTATGCTTTGTGACTTTAGGATTTAAAAAACATAGATCTTTCCAAATTGTAAATTAGATATTAAATTATTCACCTTAAATGCATCAACAATTTTTATTTAATATAATATGTTTAAAATTGAAATGTTATCGCCTTTTATGCTGTCATGATATCAGATCGTAATAATTACCTTTGAAGCGGACCGCTTTCCAGCCGATAATATTTATGATATCCTCCACCTGTTCCGAGGCGGAAAATTATAATTCCAAAAACAGATCAGGAATATTTGTTCAGATCTTTTGTTAACCCGGCAAAGCCGCCGTTTCTTCCGGCTTTTTGGGGCAAAGATCAGAGCTTATGATTTTAGAAAGTTTGAGGCCCATAATAATCCCTGATATTCCCAGAAGGGGAAGCCCGCAGACCCCGCACATAATCAGAATGATGAAGCCGGCGGTTACATCGCTCGCTATTATTGCCCCGTCATGTGACGGGAAATATGCATTTGAAATCTCGTCATATACAGGAACGAGCATAAAAATGCTGATTATAACGGCAAACAAGAGAGGCACTCTCATTACTTTTCTAAACTCCTGCGTCATTCCCAAAAAGAAGAAGAGCGATACTGGGGCGATTAAAAAGAAGAGAATCCCCCTCAGCCTGCCGGGGGTCATGCCCGGCCCGTACATCGGCCCCGAAGATGCAAGCGAGAATATCTCGATTATTATAATCAGGATGAGCAACAGCGGATAAAAAATCCCGGCCCACCAAAAACGGCTTTTTTCCTTCATGTAATCCATAAACAAAATGGTGCCAAGGGCCGCCAGAAAAGCGAGCGGGACTGTAATAACAGGCCCCCCTAAAAACATTGCAATTATCAGGAAGTATCCGGCAGATGCCATTACAGGCGAATATATCTTTAAAACAGATTCCGGATTACAGTTCATCAAAGTCCGCCTCTGTAATATTTCCAAAATTCCCCGGATAAACACCATGACCCGTAAAAATAATCAGATTCCCCGCCTGAAAATTTGCAAAACCCCATATTGACAAATATATGCCGGATTCAGTATTTGCCGCTTGTGATATACCGCGATTAACAGCAACAGAACGGACAAATACCTCTTTCTGGGCAGAAAAAGATTTAAAAAAATCAGGATGAATTAAATTTTGATTCCGGGATCACTATCTCCCATTCAGGATTCCCCGCAAAATTATAATTCAGCTCCCCTTCAAAATACCTCTCCACAAGGCTTTTTACAGTGCAGACTTCCGGTAATTTTGAAGTTTTTATGTCAAAACCGGCCCCCTGGCCCGAACCGTCATCTGAGAAAACAATCCTTACAAAACCGTCATCCGACCTGACAGATTTAATCCCGATTCTGCCCGAACTTCTGCCGCAAAGTGAGTGCTTTAGTGAAATTATAAAAAGATCGTTTATCACAAGAGCAAAGGATACCGAATCATCGGCTATTATGCCAAGCCCCTTTGTGTCCACATTTATTGATATAACCGAATCCGGAGAGTAATATTCAATAAAACTGTGTGAAAGATTTCTGATAAAATTCTCCATATCAAAAACGGAGATGTCATCGCTGTTGTATATATTTTCATATGCAAAAGACATTGAGATTATTCTCGACATTGAATCCTGCAAAATACCCTTAATCCTCTCATCATCGCAACTGGATATTTCGAGATTCATTACCCCGTTTATTATGGCAAGATTGCTCCTGACACGGTACTGAATCTCCTTTTTAAGATAATCATTTTCCTCAAGGATTTTATCATAATCCCTCATCAGACCAGCATCTTCACCATCCGCATTAAGCAGATAGTCGTCATCAATAAAACGAATGTCATCGTTCTGACTTTCCAGAACACCGCCTTTACCGGCAGTGTCACCTATATCATCATTAAAAACCACCATTGATGGCACAGCCCCCATTAATTAAATTTTAATCCCCGAGATCCCCAATCTCTGTTTAACCCGTACAGAATGTTAATGGGCTTATGGATTAGAACAATTGAGTGACTTTAAAGTATTTAATACAAACGGACACTAATATAATCAGGGAGAGATGGCCGCATGTGAGGGTTTCTTCAAAAGAAAGTTCTTGCTAAGGATTACTCAACAAATGATGATCCAAACAATTAAGATCAGCTATTGCTATTTTTAACTTAAATTGATAATTACCAAGAATGGGTCAAGGGTTCTTTACCTTCCACATATTTATGTCATGTCAGTAAGTCAAAAGCGGACTGATATTTTTGAAGATATCATTTCTCAGAAAATAGTTATTTCATCATCATCTGAATTCTCCAAAATTTTGAAAACAAGACTGATAAATATAAAATAATCCCTATATTTTACATATAGTGGTTTTAAAGATGAAATCAACACCAAATCTGAATATTGATGCTTTAATTCGTAAAGGATATTTTCCGGATGTTTTACCCCCTCAATTCAAAACTTCTAAACTTGCTGATATTCTTCCTGAGAATCTTAAATCAATATGCCAACTCAAAAATAAAGGTCCTTACAAAAAAGAATTTTGTTCAAGTAAATGTTGTTTACATTCCATTCCTAAGTTAAAAGTTCAACGCCGCGTGATGTCAATTCCAAATCCATTCCACCAGATTATTCTGTGCAATTATCTAGAAATTTTTTGGGATGATATAAATGAACATTTTGCTAAATCTCAGATTTCACTTAGTACTCCCATTCCTGATCCTGAATCAAAGCGCTCGTTTAAACGAAATATTAGTTTTAGAGAAAGAACAATAAAAGGGATATTAGAATCTAATGATGCCCGATATTGTTTATGTACTGATATATCCCGATTTTATCCTACAATATATACACATACCATTCCTTGGGCATTACATGGTAAATCCGTGTCCAAACAAAATCGTCACTGTAAAAAAGAGTATTATGGTAATTGTATTGATAAATCTGTTAGAAATACTAAAGATCAACAGACCTCAGGTATCCCTGTAGGGCCTGATTCATCTCATATAATATCTGAAATCATTTGTACACAAATTGATATTCAATTAGAAGAATTGCTTAATAAAAATCTTAAAGGTTTTCGCTGTGTCGATGACATTTGCTTGTTTTTTAGGGAGAGATCTGAGGCAGAACATGCATTACATGAATTACACAGAATACTACACGAATATGAATTGGAAATAAACCCGACAAAAACTAAAATTGTTGAGTTGCCAAGAAAACTTCAAAAGGAATGGCCATCAGAAATACGATTATATGAATTCCGAATAAGTCACAATAAAGGTGACAATCATTCCAAAAAACAAGAAACTGATTTAATAGATTACTTTAGTATAGCATTTCAAAAAGCAATTCAGCATCCAAATGATAGCATTTTAAAATATTCATTAAAACGGATTAATGATCAGGAGATACTTCCTGAAAATTGGAAATTGTATGAATCATTAATATTGAAATCAATAGTTGCTGAGCCAATGTGTATCCCCGATGCAATTAGGATATTACACACATATTCAAAAAAACCGGGGTATCAATTAGATGCTGATAAGATTTCAGCTACTGTTTCAGAGATGTTACTTCATCATTGTAAATTTTCACATGGTTATGAACTTGCATGGATATTGTGGCTCGCAAAAGTTTTCAATATAACCATAAAAAATCAAAATGTTTTAGATTCACTATCTAAATGTAATGATGTAATAGTTGTATTAACTGTTTTAGATCTCCGAAAAATAGGTTTGATAAAAGGAAATTTAGATACTACTGAATGGATCAATTTTATGAAGAAAGATGAATTATATTCAGATCATTGGTTAATTGCATATGAAGCATATGTTAATGACTGGTTAAATCCTGAAGATAATGGCCAATACATCAAGGATGATTCCTTTTTTAAGATCTTGTATGAAAATAATGTCAGATTTTATGACAGTAGTATAAATAAAAATTTTTATGAAACTTTTATTAGTTCAAGTGTATCAGAATATTGATTGAAAATTATACTTTAAAAGATATCAACTTGAACTACTTTTTTCAGATTGGTTCTCTCATTTGGTAATAAAAAATCTTATTCTTAAATTTCTAATTCAGAATTCTCACAAAAAATGACATCCTTCGATTTAAATATATAATATTCCCCGTTCCTTTTATTCCATGAAAAGAATGTTGCCAAATTTCCCGCTTCGTAACTTTTCATGTTCTCCTCTTGGAATTTCCACCACTCTATATAGTAATTATCCTCAAGCTTTTTTGCACCTAAATTTCCAATAATTCCATTAAATGTAATTAATACCTGAAGATCAATCTTAAGCATCTCTTTAGGAGATGTCAAAATATGATCATGAATATTATGCTCTTCGAAAAGTTCAGGATATTTTTTTTATTTCACCCAGACATACAAGGATTTTAAAAGATTCTCCACCATTCAAATGCGAATGGACGTTATTTCTGACCTTATATTCAATATCATTAAATTTGAAAATTAGTTCTATGTGTATCCTTTTTGCAACATTTTTAGACCTGTTAGTTGAAATAAGGTATAAGGTATCTGTTTCTAGAACACCGACTTTTCTTTTGGAACTTCCTTTCGGGGATCTGATTTCGGTTCTAATATTAGGCATTCTTGAATCCCTGAATTCAATATAAATAATACCAATCAGAATAATATTTACTACTGCCACAACGATTGTCCCGATGTCTGCTGCCAAACTAATATCAATCATAATAACCTTTTTTATAATTTAATTTGATTTCTTCACTAAAATTAAATGAGTATTGATAAAAAATTTAGAATTTTTTTTCAAGCCAACCCAATAACACCAATCCTTCGCCAGAATATCCCGAATATTAATGGAAGTTATATCGGGATAATTGCGATAAAAACCATCCCAGCCATAAGAATCCCCTGTACAACTGATAGTCTTATCCAGCCTGTTTCATCCCGCCTTCTTTAATTATTTCCACAGATCGCACTGCTCGTTGAAAATAAACAGAAACTCCCGACCTCGTTTTTCCTTTCGGATATAGCCGAGATCAGCGAGGTTCATGAGATCAGTCCTTGCTGTCTGGTAGACAACGCCGTGAGTCTCCATTGCCTCCCTGATTGTGAAGTATTCATCGCTGTTCTCCATCATATGCCTGAGAATATCCGCCTGCCTCTGATTGATATCAGGTATGGTTTTTATTATTGCTTTTGTAGCATTCTGTTCAGTCTGCTTTTTCTCGATGTATGAAAGAAGATCGGATCTCGCTTTTTCTATGCACCGGATGTTATAGAGGATAAAATAAGTCAGATCCATCTCGTCATATTCGGTGTGCAGGTATGCAAGAGCGTAATCCTTCTTTGACCTGAGGATTATCCTCGATATCGGCATGTACTCAAAGAGCCAGTAGCCCCGTGAGAGAACATACCAGTAAAATATGCTCCTTGCACATCTTCCGTTTCCATCCTCAAACGGGTGAATGTAGCCTATCAGGAAGTGGAGAATGATTCCCTTTATTACGGGGTGTATGAACATACCGGAATCCTCATCGCCCGCGTTTGCAAACCGGCACAGCTCCTCAATCATTCCGGGTATCTCCGTATGAACAGGAGGTACATGATGGACTGTACCGGTTCCGGGGTCGGCTACAACAATATCATCACTTTTCCTAAACCTTCCCACTGCTGCATCCTCAAGAGTGTTCTCTGTCACTATCCTGTGAACTTCAAGTATGAACTCAGGTGTCAGGGGGCCGTCCTTTTGACCCATGATGTGCTGCATCGCCCTGTAATTGTTAATAACCATCTGTTCGGACTTATTCGCGGCTTTCTTACCTTTCCTGAGCATCTCCTTTGCCGCTTTGTGGGTTGTTGCGGCACCTTCAAGAATAGAGGACGCAATAGCCTCCTCCATAAGCGAACTTAGGATGTAGGACTGATCAAGCTTTATGCTCTTGTTGTGTATTTTTATGTTTCCAAAGAGATACTGGTCAAAAATGTGCAGACTCCGGGATATCTCAGGCGTTGCCGAGTACCTGAGGGAAAGGGGGGAGTAAGGAGGTGTCTCATATCTTACCATCCGGAGCATCTTCATAAATAGCCATGCGGCAGTTCTCCTATCCGGGTCCGGGAGGCGGTATCTGAGTTCATCCCAGTAGAGATACCTGTTGTTGAATTCGTTTACCTGCCTTAGGAATCCGGGATCGCTCTGTATATCAGTAAGATAATCCAGAAGATTTTCAGCCCCGATTACTGGTGGTCTTTCCGGGAGTTTTTTCATGGCACACCTCCAAATACTAATTTAGTATATTTTAGTAGTTAATTAGTATTTTGTCTTTGGGCACCTGGTCCCAAATACTAATTTAGTATATATTAGTATTTAATTAGTATTTGAAAGTGCACAAAAAACAGCCTGTAAAAAGACAATATAGCAGAGGGTTGTTTATTTTTAAAATATACAAACTGCCTCTTAAAAAAATAAAAAACCCTTCAATTAATTATTCAGGGCTCGTTTTTCCTGCGGCTCAGAAGATAAGGCACCAGAAACACAACTACAAGTGCTATCCAGAAAGTTCCGAATATTATCAGAAGCTCAACCTGAAAGTCGTCATAAAACCTGGCCTCGACATAAGACTTCCTTGTCCAGCTGACAGTCACATTCCCGTCTGTTTCATCCGCCTCTCCTCCGTTGCTTACCATACCAAGAAGCGGGTTTCTGACATCATAACCTGCGGGAAGGCTGAGGGTTACGTTGTAGAAGCTGTCGTATAGCGCCTGAAAATTCTTGCCCTCAAGACCGGAATCGAAATAAACAGTGTAATTTCCCTTCTCAAACGATATGCTTCTTCCTTTGTCCTCAAAAGACGCATTTGTACCGTTTACGTAATACAATGAAACATTTGTAACTTTATCCGGCACTTTCTCTCCGAGCATACCCGGTTTTACAAAAGCGTAACTTTCCGCATCCTGTATCTCAACTGCGGCATGGTAGCCGGTCGCATTATCAAAAACAGTATACTCAGCGCTAAGGGCGGACGCTGAAAAAATTAGGGCTGATAATAATATCAGCGCAACACAGACAGAAGAGATTCCAGATTTGCATCTATCTCTGTCGGAGGCTCGCATTGCTTAATCACCGCTTCAGGATCTTTTAACAGGTGTCCTGTAACCACACAGACAATTCTCTCGTCTTTGTCGATTAATCCCTCTTCTGCAAGTTTCTTTATTCCGGCAACAGAGGCGGCCGATGCAGGCTCGACTCCGATTCCTTCTTTTCTTGCAAGACTGCGCTGCATAGCCAGAATCTCCTCATCCGTTACCGCAATGGCGGTTCCGTTTGTTTCACGGATTGCACGAAGGGCCTTCTCGGCATTTACCGGGGCACCGATTCTGATAGCTGTTGCAACAGTCTCCGGATTTGCTTCAGGCACTAAAACCTCACGTTTGTTGTGTATAGCATCAACAACAGGGCTTGCACCCTCTGCCTGAATACCTGTCATCATCGGGAGTGAGTCAATGAATCCCAGATTCTGAAGTTCCAGAAGTCCTTTGTAAACGGCTGAAATGTTTCCTGCATTTCCTACCGGAAGAACAAATCTGTCAGGAACTCCGCCGAGCTGATCCACGGCTTCAAAACCGATTGTCTTCTGACCTTCAAGGCGGTACGGGTTGACTGAGTTTAACAGATACAGACCCTCATTAATACAGAGGTCATGCACCATCTCAAGCGCCTTGTCAAAGTTGCCGCGAATTGCTATTACCTTTGCACCGTGCATAAGTGCCTGGGCAACCTTTCCAAGTGCAACCTTGCCTGCCGGAAGCAGAACAACAGCGGGGATTCCTGCCTTTGCCGCATATACGGCAAGACTTGCGGAGGTGTTTCCTGTGCTTGCACAGGCGACTGTCTTCATTCCAAGCTGAATAGCCATGGAGACACCGACAGTCATTCCCCTGTCCTTAAAGGAACCTGAAGGATTCATACCCTCGTGCTTTGCATAAAGCTCCTTTAGACCGAGCTCCTTTCCAATCGTTTTCAGGTGATAAAGAGGTGTTCCTCCCTCCTGAAGTGAAACGGGCTCGCCTGCGACAGGCAAAAGCTCTTTGTATCTCCAGAGCCTCAGGGGACGTTTGTCCCACTCGGCACGGGAGATGTCTATTGTATCCATATCATACTCTACAGTGAGCAGATGACCGCATTTGGGACAATGGTATATTATCTCATTCTGGTTATAGTCTGCACCGCAGTTTACACAGACAAGACGAAACATGATTAACAATTTCTGTGCCGTAAGAAGTTATAGATAGTGGATGAAGCACCGGTAAAAGAAAAGTCCTAATCGGTATGAGCACCCGATAAAGACAAAATTAAAGTCCAGGAAACCAGAAATATCAAAAATGGCGCCGCCTTTGAGATCTGATATCCCGCATATATGATAGTGTCCCATGAGAGAGAAAGTATCACACCTGCGCAAAGGATCAGTCCAAACATGTGATTTCTTTTGCTCTTTGGAACGACTGTTCCGGAAACCTTCCTCTTAGAGAACGGATAGAGCCAGAATACACCACTGTGTGTGCACGAGTCTTCGACAAGGTGCATAACACACCCGCAGAAAAACCCGAAGGCCAAAATCAATATATGGTTTATGAGATTCATCCCGAAGCCAAAACTGAACAATGCCCAGAGATATGAAATTACAAGTAAGGTGGTTATAATCACTCCGAAAAAAGAGTGCAAAAGCCCTCTGTGGCGGGGTTTTACCCTCCCGAGTGTCAGGACCCATGTAACCGCAGATACCGGGTAGTATATCAGATAACGAATCGTGTATCCAAACAGCGGAAGGAACAGTACGGTAGGTCTGCGAATCATCCTTCCGGCACCCCTGCCTCCTGAAAGCCCGTGCATTATTGCCGAGTCGGCAGCATCAGCATCCGGTGCAAGCGAACCTATGAAGATACCTGCAAACAACAGCGCTATAACCCCTGCGTCTGGTGCCAGAATCATCGGTGAAAATACAATCACCCCTGAAAGCAGGCTAAAATAAGCATGTTGGTCGCCTCGCATCTTAAATCAGGCAACTAAATATTACGCCATCCTATGTATAAATACTCCCTGCGGTCTGAAAGTATTCGCAAATCCTGACGGGCTCTTTTTACTTCATTTAAGGATATGGTTGTGCAAAAAATTCCCTCTGAATCATCTGCCCTGATAACTGTCTCCCCTTTGGGAGAGACCACCAGCGAATTACCGTTATATTCACCGGCAGAAGTCTTTCCTGTGGCATTTACACCGGCGATATAATACTGGTTTTCGATGGCACGTGCATGTGTGAGGATATCCCAGTGCTTAATTCTCGCTTTCGGCCATGCAGCCTGAACAATCACACAGTCACACCCGGCCCTCTGGTAATGGCTGAAAAGTTCAGGGAATCTTAAGTCATAACATATGGCAAGACCAAAACGAACACCCATGAACTCAAATGATGCAGGCGTATCACCCGCAATGTAATGTCTGTCCTCTCCCCCGGGTGAAAAAAGATGTATTTTTGAGTACCGGCAGACAACCTCACCGGATTTGTCTGCAAAAACAGCAGTGTTTCTTATTCCCGATTCGGTTTTTTCACGAAACGAACCCAGAATCCCTATTCCGTATCTGCGGGCGGTATTCCGGATAAAACTATTTACAGGACCCCTCTCCCCTTCTGAAAATCCGACAGAGTCAGGGTCCCACCCTGTTGCGAACTGCTCTGAAAAAGAGATTATATCAGCACCACGCCCTGCCGCAAGTTCTGCAAGCTTTTCAGCCTTTAAAAGACTCTCACCAGGATTTCCGGGGACTGCCTCCATCTGGGCGATGCAGAACTTCAGTTCAGGCATTATAAAAGACCAAAAAAATCTGTTTATTCAGGGCCGGCATTATCGTCTTTGTCTTTTGAGCCGTAAAGCATGGCAAAAACACCTGCCACTACCAGAACTGCCATGACAGGAAGAATATATATGAGGCTTCCGGGGGTAAGGCCGCTGTTCTCTGCATAGATTATTGCTGCAATAAGTATTCCGCCGACAATAAGACTTGCCGCAGATAATATTGCCCCTCCATAGACCATATTTTCAGACATATCTTAATACAATTTATATTATCCCCCAACTCTTTTTAACCAATTGCATTAGCCGCGGAGGAGGGAAATATATTTCATAAATGCCTGGATTGTGAAAAAATATTCAGCAGACTGCCCTGACAGAAATTTTATAGCCGCAATTCAACAGAAAACATTTTTAAAAGCCAGGGGCTGAAAAAATTTTTATTGGTTTTGGGGATATTTAATATTTTCAGATACCTTTCAAAAATCCGAGTTCAAAGGCTTTTTCATTGACTTCAATAGTCTTTGGGGGAACAAGATCCCTCACAGCCTTTAACAAAGACTCCTTTGAAAGCGGAAGATGGTGGGCTGCACAGCCTATCATCACAATATTTTGTGAGAGGATGCTTCCGGCCTCTTTTGCAATTTCCGCAGCGTCAATTGTTATCAGCTTAACGTCAGAGAGCCCTGCCTTTATGTCGTCCGCAGAAGGTACTGCAAGACCTTGTGTAAATGCCGATGTCGGCATTACCATACTCTCACTTGAAATGATTACACCTCCGTCCTTTAGGAAATGCCTGTACCTGAGCGCCTCTAAAAGATCAAATGAAATGATAAGATCCGCTGTTCCCTTTGAGATTAAAGGCCCGTATTTCCCGTCAATCCGGATGTGACTCTCAACAGAACCGCCCCTTTGTGCCATTCCGTGTGTCTCGGCTGATCTTACAGTCCTGCCTTCAATCAGACAGGCATCTCCGATGACATTTGATGCAAGCACTGTTCCCTGACCGCCGACACCGACTATCAGCAGATCAAAACTCTCTTTCATCTCTTACCCTCCGTTTTTATCGCACCTGCAGGACAGATATCCGCACATACCCCGCATCCGCTGCAAAGCTCGTTTATTGAGGCCTTATTATCGTAGAACTCAATTGCAGGACATCCGTATTTTACACACAGGCCGCATCCTGTGCAGGTTTCCGGATCAACCTCATACTTTCTTCTCTTAATTCCCGCACGGCGTGCTGCAATAACACACGGCTGACGGGCAATAATGACCTTTACGCCTTTGTGTCCCTTTGCACGCTTAAATGCCTCAAGGGTCCCTGTAAGATCGTAAGGGTCAATAGTGTCGACAAGCTCAACACCGCATGAACGACAGAGAGATTCAAGAGATATCAGCGGGCTCTCCTGTCCGAGAGCCGTCTTTCCGGTGTTCGGGTTCGGCTGGTGGCCTGTCATTGCCGTAATCCTGTTGTCAAGGATTACCACTGTCATGTTTGCACCGTTATATGCGGCATTCAAAAGGCCCGGGATTCCTGTGTGAAGGAAGGTTGAATCACCGATTGTGCAGACAACATCGTTCTCCTCACCCGTATGTGTCATACCGCTTCCGACTGTTATTGAGGCACCCATGCATATTGTTGTGTCAACCGCACCCATCTGAAGCCCGAGTGTGTAACAGCCGATATCGGACGGATAAATTGCATTTTTGCCAAAGACCTTCTTCATCGCATAAAACGTGGCACGGTGTCCACAACCGGCACACAGAAGAGGGGGTCTTGGAGGAAGACCTCCGGCAGCCACCGGCTCCGGGTATTTGTTTTTGTGGGCAAAACCCGCCTTTTCAAACGCAAGTGCAACCGATGCGGGATCAAGTTCACCTTCGTAAGGAACGCATCCGTTCTTTTTACCAAACACCTCTGTTTCGCATGCAGCCTGCCTGACCTCTTCCTCAACCAATGGTGAGAGCTCCTCGATAACAAGGACTTTTTTGTGCTTTGAGATAAATCCGGAGAGCCATTCTGTATCTATCGGATATGCACCTATTTTTGCAAACGAGACATCTTCAGGAATTATTTCCTGCACATATTCTGCGGCAATTCCGCTTGCGATAACAGCACTATCCCCTTTTATCTCATAGTGGTTGAGTCCGAGTTCGACAAGGCGCCTTGCGAGAGGACCCTGTTTTTTATTGAGTTCCTTGTGAAGCTCCCTTGTGTGAACAGGGATTACGACATACTGCTTTGGATTTTTGGTGAATTTGCCGGTTCTGTGATTTTCCCCAATGTCCCCGAGCTCCACATCGCTTTTTGAGTGGCAGATCCTCGTCGTCGGCCTGAACAAAACAGGAAGCGAAAACTCTTCCGATAGCTCATATGCACCCTTCATCATATCGTGGGCTTCCTGCAGGTTTGAAGGATCAAAACACGGAATCCTCGCAAACTTTGCATAAACCCTTGAATCCTGCTCGTTTTGTGAACTGTGAGCATACGGATCGTCTGCCGAGAGGATTACAAACCCCCCCCGAACTCCCGTGTATGAACTTGTCATAAGAGGGTCTGCTGCAACATTCAGCCCCACATGCTTCATTGTCACAAGTGAGCGGACGCCTGTCCATGCCGCACCCAGTGCATTTTCAAACGCAATCTTCTCGTTTACGGACCACTCAATGTAAAATTCACGCATCTTCTGGTGGCGCAGGGCATCTACGACCTCAGAAGACGGTGTTCCCGGATATCCGCTTGCGAAATCGAGGTCAGCCTCGCAGCAGGCATATGCTATTGCCTCGTTTCCAAGCATGTATTTCTTAACCATAACTTGTTTGATAATTTGTATGTTGATTGTTTTTAAGGTGACTGATATATTCTTTAAAAATAATGGGAAATTTTCTCTCAGGGACCGTCAGGATCGTCTGAAACTCCCTTTTCCTGCCAGTAACCTGCAAAAAGACAGATAAATGATATTGCAATGGACAGAAAAAATACAGGCGAGAGCTCAACCGCCACAGGCACCAGAAGAACAAGACCCGGATTGCTTATTGTTACAACCGACCCGCCGGCAATCAGCGGGATATTTCCTGAAAAACCGGTTATACCAAAAAGTGCAACAACCCTGTCCATTGTAAGGCTCACAGCCAGAACAGCCGCAAAGAAAACAATCACAAGAATAAGGGGCTTTTTTGCAGCAGAACAGACAAGAACACCAGATATATCACGGTATCTGTGTAAGCCGCTCACAAGTGATCCCAAAAGCATCTCCATTCCGAATATGAGTATAAGAATTAAAAACGCAATGTTTAGCCAGTATAAAAGGGGGGAGAAGACCGGTACGCCCATATTCCTTATCTCTGCCATGAAGGGCGAGACGGAGACATGAAATGCATCACTCCCGAATTTTAAAAACCACCACGGTCCGAGGAACGGAAGGGCAAGCAGAAGCAGTCCTCCAAGCACACCCGGCCAGTTCACACCCCGATAATTCCAGGAATGATCTTCATGGACAGCCCAAGCCTCATTTTTTGAAAATCCCTCTTCAGATGACATATCTTCTTCTCTCATCCTCAATCACCCCCGGATCGATGCTGCCTGAATAAATCCACACTCCCTTTGCCTTAGCTGTCATTGAAAACCCGTATGATCCGGATAACCCGGAAAAACCTGATTTTAAAAAATTGTCCATCTGATCTTCGGGTATGGCACCAAAAAGAACGAAATCAGCTGTCAGGCCGGGACTTATCAAAAAAGGCTTTTCAAGTTCAAGATGTATCTTTTCATTCCCGAGATTTACTGATGTCTTTATCATCCTGACATCCAGCTCCGTGTCAAAACTGTTCTTCATAGTTCCCGGAAGAATCAGTTTTGTTCCGTCTTCCGAGAGCCTGTACTCCTGAAAAACGAATGTCCCTTCATCAGCCTTTGTGGCGGACAACAGCCCTAAAGAACTCCCAAAATCCCCCGAATCATCATAAAAGATAATCTTCTGGAGATCATATCCGCTCTGGGCGAACGCCGCTCCAAAAGCCAGAATGATTATAATCACAGGCAGAAGGTTAAGCAACCCTGCCAGTGCCCCCGCTTTCATGAAATCAAATAACAGTGCAGAGCATATAATATTTGTTAAAAAAATTGAAAAATAAATGATAAATAAAAGATAAATTATTTTGTTTCTCCCGCATTTTCAAATGACATGATCTCTTCTGCCGCCCTTAAGGCCAGCCCTGTTGCACGAAAAGCACTCTCAAGCTCTGAAAAATTCGGGATATGATTGTCATTGAGCACTTTTACCCCCGGAGCCATACCTTCACCGCCGATAAGGCATCCGACAACCATCTTGTCAGTCTGCCGTGAGAATACGACAGTCTCTTTTGCAAGCCTCACCGGGTCTATCGACGTAACCGGGGCTGCCGCAACATATGCAATATCCCATCTGTCCTGATAGCGTATCAGCATGTCAAGCGTTTTGGCATACCTTTCAACCCCTGCATCACCGATCATGTCTATCGGATTTTTCATGCTCCACCCCGAAGGCATGAAGGAGTCAAGCTCTTCTTTCATATCATCATCAAGATCGATAAGGCAGATGCCGTAATCCTCAGCATAATCAGCAGAAAGGACTGCAAAACCTCCCGCACTTGATACGACAACGGCACGGTTTCCTTTCGGCCACCCCTCGGATGCTAAAAGTCCCCCCGTCTCAAACGCCTCTGTCAGCGACATTGCAGGAATTATCCCCGATTCCCTGAATGCCTCATGATAAATTTCCCAGCTTCCTGCAAGAGAGCCCGTATGTGAACGTGCGGCAATCTTCCCCTTTTTAGACCGCCCCGCCTTTATCGCAACCACAGGAAGTCGTTTAATTATTTTTTTAACTGATTCGACAAACTTTCTGCCGTTTTTGAGTTCTTCAATATACAATACAACAGCCTTTGTCTGCGGATCTCTCTCCATGGCTCTCATGTAGTCTATAAATTTCAGGTCTGCCTGATTTCCAAGCGATATCACCGCAGACACACCCGTGTCAGCAACAAGCCCTGAATCGGTTATGGCAGATATTATTGCACCGCTTTGTGAGAGAAATGCCACAGGACCCGGTTGTGGAAGTTTCGGGCCGAAGGTGGCGTTTAAACGGAGTCCGGGGATCATAATTCCAAGGCAGTTCGGGCCTGCGAAACAGAGATCATACTTTCGGGCAATATTCAGGATCTCCTCTTCAAGAAGCCTGCCCTCTTCTCCCGACTCCCTGAATCCTGCTGATATTATTACTGCAAACCTGACTCCCGACTTTCCGGCATCCTCAAGAACAGCAGGTACGGCCTTTGCAGGTACACAGATGACAAGCCAGTCGGGAACCTCAGGTAGTTCTGAAACAGAATCATACGCTTTTACACCAAGAATCTCACTTCTTTTTGGGTTTACAGGGTAAAGCCTCCCTTCAAATTCCAGAAGATTCTGGAATACAAAATAGCCGATCTTCCCGGGTGTTGCAGACGCTCCCGCAACTGCAATTGATTTTGGAGAGAGAAAAGCTTCACTGGTGCAGAATTTTTCAGGCATTTCGACTTTTGGCTCAGGCACATCATCATCAATTATAAACCTTGCATCAACCGCAACAACGCCCGATTCCGTCAGTATCAGCGGGTTGATATCGAATGATACAATATCATCCCTTTTTTCAAAAAGATCCCCCAGTTTTCCAAGCATATCCAAAAGGGCCTCCCTGTCAAGCGGGGGGGCACCCCGAAAACCGCCTATAACAGAGGAGGCCCTGGTCTCATCAATCATCCCCGATATTTTTTCAGGCGTGAGCGGGAAAAGCCGAAATGATATATCCTTCCAGAGCTCAACAAGCGTCCCTCCCGTCCCAAACGAAAGAACCCTCCCAAAAGACGGATCAATAGTTCCCCCAGCAAAAAGTTCGGTTCCGGGGCTGACCTGCTCTGCAATTAAAACACCCGTAACCTGTGCATCGGGCATTTTCTCAGACACCCTTGACAAAAGTGAATTATATTCCCGGATTAACGATTCCTGATCAGGTATTCCGGTCACAACACCCCCCACATCACTTTTGTGTGAGATATCAGGCGACGATATCTTAATCACAATCGGATAACCGGTATATCCGGCAGCCCTTACCGCTTCATCTTCTGATTTTGCAAACCCGAATTTTGGTACATTAATCCCTGCATCTTTCAGAATCTCATACCCTTCAGCTTCTGAAATAATCCTCCCCGGCATGTTGCAGATATTCTGCATTTTATTATTTAATGAATGCCACAGCAGTCGCCGGATGAAAAAGATCCACAACCATAATATTAAAAAATAAAAAAGATCAGGGATTTTCGGTGCATCCGGGGCCTGATATCCGGCTTTTTCCGGCTGATCCTTTCAGAACGGAAATTCTTGCAGGGATTCTCTCTTTTATCGCACCCACATGTGAAATTATTCCGATAAGCTTCCCGTCATCATTGAGGCCTGCAAGGGTTTCAAGTGCTGTGTCAAGGGATTTTTCATCAAGTGTCCCAAACCCTTCGTCAAGAAACAGCGAGTCAACCCTTACCTTCCTGCCTGCCATCGCCGAGAGACCGAGAGCAAGGGCAAGACTTACAATGAAACTCTCCCCGCCCGAGAGGTTTTTGGTAGGCCTGATCTCACCTGCCTGATAGTTGTCGAGCACACAGAGATCAAGGGGTTCATCGGGATTTTTGAGGAGGATGTACCTGTCGCTCATCTTCGTAAGCTGTTTATTTGCATGCGAGATCATTATCTCAAACGTAAGTCCCTGTGCAAAATTCCTGAATTTTTTCCCGTCGGCAGAGCCGATCAGGGCATGGAGGCACAAAAACCTTTCAAGTTCGGATTTCTGAAGGCTGATCTCTTCAAGACGGTCTTGCATCTTCTCTCTTTCCTTTTGATCAGCCGAAAACCTCTCCTCAATTGCACCTATCTCCTTTTGAAGATCCTTGTGAATCTTTGATTTATTTTCCTCATCTGCGACCAAAACAGAGTGATTTTTGTCAGTGAGTCTTTTGTTTTCTTCTGCTTTTAATTCTGAGGATTTTGCGAGTATCTTTGTCAAAAACTCAGTTTCCCGATTTGAAATGCTTTCCTCAAGCTCAGTCAGGGCTTCAAGTTTTTCTTTTAAAATACGTGCATCAAGATATTCCTTTTCTGAAGAAAATCCGGATTCACTCAACTTTTTGCGGAACTTCTCCCCTGATGCATCAATGCTGATGTTTCTCAAATTAATGGAATTTAACAGATTTTCAGCCTCTTTTTTCATACCCTCTGTCAGGAAAGAATCACGTGAGCACTTTTGGAGGCATTCATTTACAAGATTTTCCGCAGATGATATCCTCTCACGGAGTGATTTATCCTCGAAATCAGGATTTTTATCTTTAAAAAGGGAAAATCTTTCTCCCTTTTTGGCATCCAGATCCTCATTGTACCGGCTCAGGAGATCAGATTCTGATTTCATTTCCTCCAAGACACGTTTTATAAAATGAGAATATTCACGGACTTTGGTCTCTTCCGCTGAGATAAACGACTCCTCAGCGGATTTTTTCCGCTCATATTCAATATACTCGCCGCGGAGTTTTTGGAGAGTTTCAAGAACAATATCTGTATTTTCCGGAGTGACGGCGGGTATTTTAAATCCGGATAATTCCGAGGATAATGACATACATGCAAAATTTTGGGACGACTCAAGAGAACCCGATTCCTCTTTGAGCCGATTTATTTCAAGAGCGGCATTGTTACGGGCATTTAATGCCAGAATCTCCTCTCTTTCAAGAGAATGAATCATATTCTGATAACTTTTCATCTCCGCCTCTGCCGCAGAGAGCGAACCCCCGGTCTTTTCAGCCTCTTCAATTATCAGGGAAATCCTCTCTCTTTCACATTTTATCGCAGAGATCTTTTCCAGTATCAGAGCAGCGGAAAATTCCGGTAAATTGTCTTCCTTTTCGTTGACAAAGGGAGAGAGTTCCTCCCAAATATTTGAGACTTCATCCTTAAGCTCCGTTATCCTGTCATTATTCCGCCCAATCTCCTGCTCAAGGACTGCAATATCCGTTTTGATTGTTGCTATTTTATTCTGCAAATCTGTAATTTCGGCGCCAAGGGATGCCATTTCAGAATCAGCCCCTTCTGCAAAAGGAACAAAAGAGGCGTAAGGATGATGGAGCGATCCACAGAGTGGACATGGTTTGTTGTCAGCCAGTTTTTTTCTTTCAGCCTCAAGGCTCTCCACACGGGCTTTTAAAAACGCCTTTTCTTCGCAAAGCTCATACATCCTTTTCCTCTCAGAATACCGCGACTCGAGATTTTGGAGATCCGGGGTTTTTTTCGCAAGTTCTGCTTTGGACTCAAAGACCTCCTTTGTTATACGCTTTATTTCAGAGGATTTCTTATCCATACCCTCAATTCTGTACAATATCCTTTCAAGTTTTTCTGATTCTGTTATCAGCTTTCTTTCGCTTGTCCTCCAGTATGGGAGATCCTCTCCTTCGAGAACTTTAGAAAGGCTCTCTTTGAGTTCTGATATAACAGACTCCCTTTCGCCTGTAAGGCAACGGGCTTCTTTTAGTTTTTCTTGAATCAGACCGAGGTCTTCAACTGATTTTTTCTCAGATATCACCGCAGAATCGAGTTCATCTCTTTTTTTGGATAACTCTTCAAAGAGGATGCAGAGAGATGCAATTTTTTCTTCAAGTACCGGATACCGGGCATTCAGATCGCTGCAGGAACTGTTTTCGAGAAGCCAGGTATTGAGAAGACCAAGATTTTCCCGGGATTTCTGAAGGTTTAAATTACAGGTGTCCAGTCCGGCGGAATAATCCTTCATCTGATCTTCAAGCTTCCGAAGCTGATTCTCCTTCTCGGGAATCCGGGACGATATTTCTTCAATTTTAATATCAAGGGCCCTGACATCCCCAATAAGAGAAAACTGCTTTTCGGAGTCCTCTTTAAGATGTGAAAGCTCCTCTTTGGACTCTTCGAGAATTTTCCGGCTATTCTTTAATTCAGCTTCAGCAGCCGGAATTTCATCAGAGAGCTTTTCATATTTTACATTCTCCCCCTTCTGCTGTTCTAAAAGCATTTCAAGCTCACAAAAAGCGCTTTCACACCTTTCAGCCTTTCTTGCAAGTGAGAGTTTTTCCAGCTCTTCCTTATGCTCCTCTTTTTCCCTAAGAACAGATGCCAGTGCGGATTCAAGCTCTTTAATATCTTTTTCCAGCTCTTCCTTTCTCAAAACCCAGCTGATGCACTGCCGGATTTTCAAAAGCTCTGCCCAAACCTCTTCCGCTTCAATTGTCCTCTCCGACATGGCATCAGAAAGCTCTTTTTTTATCTCGTCAGAAAGAAGATTGAAAGCCTTTAAACCCTCATTTAAGATATCAAGCTTTTTCCGTTCGGCAGAAGTTCTCTCATGAACCTTTTTTGATATGTCGCTGTAAATACCCGTTCCTGTAATCTGTTCCAGAATAGGTGCACGTTCAGTCGGTGATGCGTTTAAAAACGCCGCAAAACCCCCCTGTGCAAGCATTACCGATCTTGTAAACCTTTCAAAGTCCATCCCGGTAATCTCTTCAACAAGCCTTACGACCGCCGTTGTTTTCGATTCAAGTATCTCACAGATATCCGCATCGCAGATCTCATGGACAGGTTGCTGGAGATTTCCGTCTGGTTTTTTGTTTGCCCTTTTCTGTCCCCAGTAACACCTGTAAATTCTGTCCTTCGCCTCAAACTCGACTTCTGAGAAGCAATCCCACTTCTGCCTGCTCATAATCTCGTTTGTGCTTTTTGTTATCTTTCCAAGACGTGGTGTCTCGCCATATAATGCAAGACATATCCCGTCGAGAATGGTTGTCTTTCCAGAACCGGTCGGCCCTGTTATTGCAAATATTCCTGATGAAGCATAATCAGGGGCGGTAAAATCAATCGCCCACTCACCGCAAAGGGAGTTTAAATTCCTAAACCTTAATTTTAAAATTCTCAAAATATCCGCCCCCCTCTACTCCGCAAGCGTATCTTCCTCAAAGAGGCTGTTTAAAACCTCCGAGTAGGTTGCTATAAGCGACTCATGCTGATTTGAAGGCACCTGGTTATACGAAAGACACCGCCTGAATACATCCATCTCCGACAAATCATCAAGCGTTTCCCCCTCTTCCATTCCTCTGAGGACACTATCGGCAAAACGGTTGTTTTTAATCCTTAAAATCTCTACACAGGAATTTTTAACCAGACCTTCCACAATCCCGGAAAGATCTGTTACTATATCCTGCCCCTCATAAATGACCTCTGCCCAGACAGGAGTTTCTGATTTTATTATCCCGTTTATCCGGCCACTGATGTCATCCAAATCTCCCCTGACTGTTTCAAGCCTCTGAAGGACAGGGACCGAAATATCCCAGGTGTCACACACACCGGGGCTTAATTCTGCCACAATTACTTTTTTCTGCTGTTTTGCCTCCCCAAAACCCATAGGGAGAGGGGAACCCGAGTAACGGTGCTTCTCATTTCCCCCGACAGTCTGCGGAATATGCAGATGACCAAGGGCAAGATAGTCTATGCATTCAGGAAAATGTGAGGCATCAACACGGCAGAGTGTTCCCACGTACAGCTCGCGGACACCGTCACCCTCAGTTGTCTTTCCCCCGGTCGCAAACAGATGTCCGGTTGCAATAACCGGATAATTAATTCCGGATTTTTCCCTGATCTCAAGTGCCCTTTTACATACGAGATCATATTTCTGATAGATACCTTCAGAGAATCTCCGGTTTTTGTCCTCCATGCTCTCGTTTGCCTCAGCCCTCCTGATGTCACGGTCACGGAGGTAAGGGACTGCGCAGACAATGACACCCTGATCTTCGGGCGGATAAACTCCGTCACCCTCATCTTTGCCAAGCAGAATTACACATTCGTCCGGGTTTTCCGGCAATGACCCAAAAACATGAACATCCAGAAACCCGAGAAGTTCTTTTGGAGCGTTTAAAAGCGAAGGCGAATCATGGTTTCCCCCGGTCACCACGACATGCCTGCATACAGAACGGGCAACGCTGCACAGGAACCCGTAATACAGTTCAAGAGCCCTGTTTCCGGGAACAGGGCTGTCAAAAACATCCCCCGATATTAACAGGACATCGATCTCCTCTTTTTTAATCGTATCCAAAAGCCATTCGAGAAATCTTTCAAATTCCTCATATCTTCTCCTGCCGTAAAGAGAATTTCCAAGGTGCCAGTCTGATGTGTGAAGTATCCTCATTGATTTGCGCCTCTCAACATGATGATCGCATTATGATCAGGGTGCTGATTCTACAGGAAGTTTCATTTTCATGAAAATAATGCCCAAAGACGTCCCAAAACCCCTGTTAAAAGACATTTATATCATTACCACATATTAACCGATTCCATGCGGTGTGAAAGTGATATCGAAAATTTCCCCCCGAAACATCAGGACAAATTCGGAAGCTATAATAACAACCAAAGTCAACTTATTTAGGCAACACCAAGGGCCCGTAGCATAGTCGGTGGTGCACCCGGCTGATAACCGGGAGGTCGTGCGTTCGAGTCGCACCGGGCCCACTCGACTTTTCTTTTAATGTTTCATTCGTTCAGTTTCAACAGATTTATTTTGTAGTGTCAATTATCCAATAAGATAATGAAAAATAATTATAAGATATTACTTGCCGCAACGGTGATCATTTCCCTCGGACTTTTCTTAGTTTCGTATTACCTGACAGCAATAGGACTGATAATTTCAGGAACACTTGCAATGGTATTTGTAATGAATGAACACGGCAAAACCGTCCTGAATAAACCACGCCTCTTTCCGATACTCGGCGACGACGGACGGTCAGTCATAATTACAAACACAGGAGAAACGGATGCACTCTCCGTCGAAATCACAATAGTGCCCTCGAATCTGGAGTATTCATTTAAATCGATAGATGCGGATTCCGAAATAAAAATTGAGACAAAAGAGCTGGTCGGCAAAAATAAGATTAACATAGAATATTATGACAAATCAGGGGAGAAATTCACTGTAAAGGAAAATCTGACATTTGCGGAAGATACCGAATATGACCCCTTCAAACCCATGATACCAATGTTCAAATAGAAATAACAAATAATTTTAAAAATTTACTCCAAAACCCTTCAAAAATATTTACCGGTTGTTTTTATTTTAAAATTCTTTAATAATCAGGGAGATTCTTTAAATCCGGGATATAACATACAGCCTGAACCTCACCGGTTTCAGATAAAATCGGTTTTGCAGTCATTTCAATATCAAAGTGCTGCCCGTTCATGCAAAACGCTTTTTTGACTGAAACATCCTCCCCTTTATCAAAAACAGAATCAAGACAGCATTCCGGACAGCGTTCATTACGCTTCCAAAATAGCTGATAACATTTTTTTCCTGTTACCATTCCATATTCACACCGAAGTTTCTCCAAAGCGGAATCATTCACATCAATAATTTCCATCCCATCCGAGATTATAAATATAGCTCCGGGAAATAAATCAAGAACAGCGGCCATCTTCTTATTCGCATCCACGAGTGTCTTTTCCGCCAATACTCTTTTTATTGAATTTGCAGCACAGGAGGCCAGGTTTTCCGCAGATCTGCAGACTGCACCAGGGAATTCATCAAAAACCTTCGAGAATAAAACCATGAATCCAAACGGTTCGTTGCAGAAAGAGACAGGTATAACAGCAACGGATTTTATTCCCTCCTTCATCTCATCTGACGAGAGTAAAAGCCCCCCGAAAGTAAATACCTCTGAAGAAAAACCTTTTTTAAAAACCATTTCCCAACGCCCCGTATCACTTTTAAGATGCCTGTATTTAGAGACATATTCAGATGAAAAACCTCTCTGGGCTTTTAAGAATAAATCATTTGTTTTCTCATCGGCAAGATAAAACATCCCGCCATCAGCATGTGTGAAATCAAGTATCCTGTAAAGAAAAGAAGAGATCACATATTCAGGATCATCTGCTCCCGACAGTTCATGAATTAAATCCCTCTGGAGTTTTATCTCATCGGAATTCATTTTTTCCTCGGTTATATCACCAAAAAATCCGGAAATATTAATCGCCTTTTTATTTTCATCCACGGAACTGATTTTTCCAAACCCGTATATCCATAGGATATCAGCGTTCCTTTTCATGACTTTAAAAGAACCGCTCCAGAAATCAGTCCTTCCCTCAAGGCAGTCATTCAGGACAGAACTCATCCTTGCCCTGTCGCCTTCGTTAATCATGTCAAAAACAAGATCTGAATTTACCTCAACATTTTCCCCATGAAAACCAAGGATTTCAGCAGCCCTTTTACTAAGAGTAATGGTATCCTCATTAATATTCCAGTCCCAGAAACCAAGACCCGAGGCCTCAACAGCAAGTGTCAGCCTTTCTTTGACACCCAGCCCCTCCAAAACCGCTCCGGCATACTTTTTGTTCAGCTGATCCAGATCATCAGTACGCCTGCTGGCAAGGGATTTCAGATTCTCATAGTACTGTAAAAACTCATCTTCCCTTATTTTGTACCATGTAATATCACAACCAAGACCCTGATAGGCGACCAGATTTTCTTTTTCATCAAACAAACCCGATATCTTCCACAAATGCCATGCCGACCGACCCTCAGGAGAAATTGATCTGAATTCAAAAGGCTTTATCAGATTTTGATCCCCGAATGAATCTACCATGTAAAGGAGATCGCCATCTGATGAAACGGGCAGGTATTTATGACCCAGAATTTCATTCTTTTCCTTACCTATCATGCGGCAGTATGCTTCGTTTGCATATGTAACCGTCCCGTCGGGCATAAAACGACAGACATAATCGGGAATATTTTCGAGAATGTCATCCATCCTCTTCTCAGCAAAACTGCTCTCAACCGCTTTTTCCTTTCTACTGGACTCATCACTTAAAAGAATGCAGACACCGGGCATCCCGTCGTCAAAAACCAGCGGAAAAAAACTGATCAGAAGATAATATTCCCTGCCGTTAATCATTTTATGAATGTATTTAGAGCTCATTTTACCGCCAAGTGCATCCCTGCATGACGTGTTTAGAGCAACATCATCCAAAAAAGAAACTTCAGATATCTTTTTTCCCTCAGGATACCCGCCCTGATTTCCAAAAAATTTATTCCATTCCTCATTTGCACGACAGATTCTCATCCATCTGTTGATCATAATATAAGGATCCTTAAAAAATACTGACACAACGGATTCAGGCACTCTTGAGGTTTTCGAATAAATGCTGGAAGTCCCGGCTTTTTTTACGTCCACATCCCCTTTAAGCTGTAAAATTTTCAGGTTTTTTGCGACAGAATCCCTGTTCATCTCCAAAAGTTCAGAGACCTCCCTGATACAGAGACCGCCCTGATTTTCGAGCAGAATATCCCTTATCCTAAAAATATCCTCGTAATTTACAACCATTTGCATTATGAAGTTGATTTTAAAAATACATTATACGTCGCATATATGCATCTTATAATACGGATTTTGACTCCCTCCATGAAATGTTCATATCCTATTATACCACAACGATCCCTTACCAGCCGTTTTCAGAAACATTTCTTGAAAAAGGTTGGAAAAATATTCGACATTACAGTGACAATCAGGAAGTGATTCCAAGTGAAATCAAAAAGTGACAATAAATTTAACGATAATACGCAGGATAACAACGAAGAGCTGAGAATTCAGCTGAAACTTGCAAATGATTTTATAAAGGCAATTGCAGCGGGAGAAAACCCCAGGTCACTCTCGCAGGAATTTCACAATAACAATTGGGAGATTGTCAAAAATATCGAAAACTGCTCGGACACTATTGCTCTTGTGCACGATTCAGCAAAACAGATGAAAAAAGCTGCAGATGAAGGCAATTTTGACATTCGTGCAGACATGTCCGAGTTAAAGGGCATTTGGACAGACATTCTAAAAAGCTTCAACGATACCTTTGAAGATGTCGCAGAACCCTTAACCTCAACTGCCACATTCATAGAAAAGATAGGCAGAGGAGAAATCCCTCAAAAAATCACACACGAAAGGAAGGGCTATTTCAATACTATCAAAAATGACCTCAATTTGCTAATTGAGGAGATAAACATTCTTGAAAGTGACCTTTCAGGCCTGGCAAAAAGACACAAAGAAGGGGACATAGAGGCAAGATGCCATCCTGAAAAGCTGAGTGGGGTTTATTCAAAAATTGCACAGGGTATTAACGATACTATTGATGAAATAAGCAATCCGGTTTTTGAGGCTTTTGAAATACTTGACCTGTATTCCAAAGGTGACTTTTCACAAGAGATGAGAGAACTCGCCGGAAAACAGATTATTATGACAGAAACAATCAACGGTATCCGCAAAAATCTGATTGAAGTCATAAACGAGATAGGCACACTTGTTGAGAATGCAACCTCGGGAGAGATCAACTACCGTGCCGATGACTCGGCCCACTCCGGAGCATATAAAGAGGTGATACAGGGAGTGAATGAGACAATGGACGTCCTTGTAACACCTATGAAAGAGGCTATAAGGGTTACATCAGAGTTTGCAGACTGCAACTATAATGCCAGATTTGACACTAAAGTAAAAGTCAGCGGAAAACTCGTCATCTTCAGGGATGCACTTGACAACCTTGGGGATCAGCTTAAAAACTCGGTTTTAAACGTAAAAAAAGCCGTTTCAAAAATCGACATGGCAATGGAGGATGCAAGCAAGGGATCAGACGAGGTCACAAAGGCTGTTGAACAGGTTGCACTTACAAGCCAGAAGACCGCAGAAATCAGCAAAAAACTGATGGACAAAATAGAGGATGTTTCAAGACAGATGGCTGATATGTCGGCAGGTAATGAGGAAATTGCAGGCAGTTCCGAAGAGGTTTTAGGAGCAGTCAGGGAAGCTACAAAAACAGGTATTGAGGCACAGAAAATAGGAGAACAGACTCACAGCCAGATGGAGTCAGTTGTCGAGATCACCCACAACAGTGTGTCCGAGATCGAACAATTAAACCAGGAGATGCATGAGATCACTAATATTGTAAAGATGATCACAGACATCGCAAACCAGATTAATCTCCTGGCATTAAACGCTGCAATTGAAGCCGCCCGTGCAGGAGAACACGGAAGGGGATTTGCAGTCGTTGCAGGAGAGGTCAAAAATCTTGCCGCAGAGGCAAGAAGTGCAACTGATCACATTGAAAAAGTGATTGAGAAAGTGAGGATGAGCAGTGAAAAGACAACAAACGGCATAAAAACTGCAAACTCCGAGCTCAATGAAGGCGTGGCCGGCGTAAACAGGACAATAGATGCACTCAACCAGATTGTAAAGGAGGCAACCGCCGCCACAAACGCAGTTGAGGAGATAACAAAGGCAATTGAGGACCAGGCCCAGATTGCAACAAATGTTGCTCAGGATGCAAAAGAAGGTGCAGACCTCACCCATGACACACAGGGCAGAATCGAAGAGCTTGCCGCACTTGCCGAAGAATCAAGCGCATCCTCGGAAGAGATTGCAAGTGCAATGCATGAAGTCAATGAAATGGCATTACAGCTCGAAGAAGATATGAAAGTTTTTAAAATCGAGTGAAGTGAAAAGCCCATGACAGAAATAACTGACGTCGTTGAATTTGAGATCAGCGGCACCCTGTATGCACTTGATATACAGCTGACAAGGGAGATTATAGAAATCCTCCCAATCACACCCATTCCCTGCACACCCCCGTTTATAGAAGGCATAATTAATCTCCGTGGAGAGATCACAAACATCCTCAATCTCAGAAAAATAATGGGCCTTTCAGAGAAAGATGAGATAATAAATCAGAAGATTATTGTCCTGATGCCCGAGGCCGCAGGCGGCTCAAAAACAGGAATAATAGTTGACGATGTTCACAGCGTAATCCGGGTATCCGAAGATGACATCGAAAAGATGGACAATGCCATATCAGGAGAGGCCTTTGTTAAAGGAATTATAAAACAGGAAAGTATCTCACAAGCCGGCCCAAAAGGAACAAATAAAATCATAATCTGGATAGACCTTGAAAAAATAATACGAAACTGCATCATACCGGATAATAAAGAAATTTATGAAAACGCAAAAGCGGCTTCAGATGCAAACTGCTGAAAAATTCCTACAGGGCAAACCAAATCACGAATAACATTTTTTTTCTGTCTTTGTTTTTAAAAAAAAGTCCCCGGGTAGGGATTTATTGCTCTTTCATACCTATATCTTCAAAGACAAAGGCAATGGTTCTTTCAAGCGCCATTACAAGCTCTTTTTCTTCAGTCAGATACTGCTCGAGAGCCTTGTAAAGCATATACATAATGTCAAGACCGTAAATGGATACAGCCTCGTCTGCGGTTAATTCCTGCTTATATGAGTCAGTTATGTGCTCATCTGCCGAGTACATGAACTCGTAAAACATTCCGTCTTCCGAGAGAACACAGAACTGGTTTGTGACAGGTTTTGATGCATCATCCGGCCTGTAAGGCAAAGGCTCGGTTTTGCCAAGAACAAGCATCTTCTCTTCCGTGTAAACCTTGTCGTAAAGACCCCCCATGGAGTCAATTTTCGCACGGACAAGTAAATTTATTCCGGCTGATTTTGCAACAGGAACGGAAAGCTTTCCCATTCTTTCAAGCAGAACATCCTTTCCCTCTAAAATTCTGGAGGATGCGGACTCTTCCTTTGATTTTAGCTCATCAATCTGCCGCACAATCTCTAAAAAACCCTCTTCAATAATGTCCATTGAGAAATAATTGTCTCTCAAACCTAAAAAAAGAAACCAATTAAAAATTATTTATTTCAGGGAACTTTTCTCCGGGTGAAAACATAATAGCCTGCACAGGCAATTATTCCGAAAATCACCGCAATTGAAACAGGGTTGGTTACAAGGGAAACAATCTCGTTTCCGGAAACACCATCTATTTCAAGCATCATCTGATCAGAAAGGACCAGATTGTCATATTCATCACGGAACTTTATTCCCGTATCAAGCCCGTAAGGGATTTGCAGTGCGTCAGAAGCAAGGCTGAGTGTGAACATTGCAGAGGCGGTTTCCCCCGGCTTTACATCCCCAAGGAGTGCACTGTCAGTAGCTGCCGAAAAAGGCTTCACCGGGATAATCCTTGCCTTTGCACCGTAAGCCGTCGAATCTCCGGTGTTTTTAAACTCAACCTGAACTGTAACGGTTTCACCGGGCCTCATCAGACTTTTGCCCGAAACTATTCTAAATTTTGCACCCTTTCCGACAGAAACACCAATCTTCTCAGAAACTGACTCTTTTTCAGCACCGAACTCATCAGTGTAGACAATTCTGAACTCTTCAGGGTAGACGCCGCTGTCTATTGAATCGTCCACATAAACCTTGAAGCTGAGAGTTGAAACATCCCCGGGATTGAAATCACCGATACAGACACTTCCGCCGACAGGCTTTATGTGACCGGAAACTCCGCTCAGAACAGCGGAAGACTTTAAACCAACGCCATATCCTGCATTTCTGATCTTAAGAATAATATCGCCGGTATGCCCGGGATACATATTTCGCGTCTCAACCGAGATCACCTCAGGCTTTACAACCCCCTTTATCCTGACAGGGATATTCAAATCAACCGTTTTGTCCCTGTAGATATAGTCCCGGCGGCCCGGCTCTATCATTGTCTCTGCAAAAGTGTAGCTGTATTCAGTCCTGAGATTTAGTTCATAATCCCCGGCAGGAGCGTTCTCATCAATGTGAACATAAAACCTTGCAGGAGCACTATATCCGGCAGGCAGATCTCCGAGCATATAGGAAGCTGTCTTAACTGTTGCAGGAACATCACCGCTTAAAAGATTCACAGTCGTTTTAAGCGCTGTTGTCGGATTTATCTGATAGGGAGCATATAAAGAACCAACAAGTGCCTCGTTGTCAGTCCCCTGGTTTTCCAGGACAATTTCCAAAACCGCATCAGTTCCCGGATCAAACTCATTTTGCCCTGAAAGTGTTGCATATAGCTTTGGCTCACTTCCGGTAAACTGCTTGCCGGCAGCTGCTGCAGGCGATGTAAAAATGCCTGAGATCAAAAGCACGACAAGAAGCAGACCAAAATACCGTCTGAATAATTCATTCATTTTTTTTCCTCAACTTTCAAAAAAGATTGCTGAAATAATTTTTCAGGGAATCTTTTTTAACGGGAATCAGGCGCTGTTTTTCCTTCTGTACACAAAAAACCCTGCTCCGAGGATTACGGCAATAACAGGTATTCCAATATACAGATATCCTGCACTGTCCGGCTGCACGGAAATTATGACCTTGACAGTATCTGAAACATAATTGTTGCCTTCAATGTCATTGTATCTTATCTCGGACTCGAGTGAATATTCCTTGATGGTTGCACCGGAATCAGCACTGATCTTGTAAACAGCCTCCTTTGTCTCTCCGGGCAACATGTCGCCAAGGTAAACATTGCTGTCACCGCTTGAGAAAGGATCAATGACACTTATTCTTCCAAGAGCCTGATATGCGGTTGCATCCCCTGTGTTTTTGTATGTTACATGAATCAGGTTTTCCCTGCCCGGATAAGCAACTGCCGCCCCGCTTACCGCTTCAAACTTTATCCTGCCGCCAAAAGAGACACCGACAGTCACCGGTGCTGACTTTGCGCTCTTACCCTCGTAGTCCTTGTAAACTGCAAAGACCCTAAGTGGGTATTCCTGTTGTGGATCGGCATCCTTTGACACTGAAACCTTAAACCTCGGGGTTATTACATCCCCTTTTTTGAAATCCCCCGCATATATGCTGTCCTCAATAGGAGTTATCGGGCTGTATCCGGTAGGACTGATATATATGGCAGTATTTCTGCCATCATCCGTTCCGGTGTTTTTGATTGTCATCTCAATGTAGCCTTCTCCTCCTGCATTAAGGGAATCCGACACCACATCTGATATCTCCAGAACAACAGACGGCCTGATGACAATGCTTACAGGGTATTCCCTTCTGACAGTTTTAAAATAATATGATATTGCATCAGTCCCGACCTGTTCGGAGTTTTCCATATATTCATACTCAACAACAGCAGTCATTGAATAACGTCCGGATTTTGCGCCTTCAGGGATATAAACATCGAAAGTTCCGGTTTTTGTCAGTCCTGATGAAAGATCCCCGATAACCTGCGGGTCTGATTTGACAACAGCCGGGGAATCACCGGGCTTCAGTGTCACAACAACCGATTTTGCACTGTTTGGAAGATAATCAGGTGTCATGTACCGGTTCTGCACAAGTTTCATGTCAATGAGGCCCTTGTTCTGAACAAGAAGGTTCAGTCTGGAATCCGCACCGGCCAAAAGTTCATTGCTTCCGGATACGGAAACGGTGATCACGGGTCCGTCAGTATAATATTTATCACCCGCAAGGCAGGGCGTGACAGCCGCAGACAAAAAAACAAGCACTAATGCCGTCAGTGTTATTATTTTTCTCATGTTATTTCTCCATGTAAGACAATTAATGAAAAAGGGCACATTTTGTCCCTTATCGTATCGGTGTTACTGTCGGTCAAAGAACGGCTCTTTTAATCGATACTAAATATTGTTCTCTCAAATCCATTAAATAACTGATGTTTAATGTAAAAATGCCAATCAATTTATCCGGTATTTTGCACATATAATTATTCAGGTCTATATTCCGGAATACCAAATCCGAATTTCATCAGAGTCTCATCCGGTTATTTCAAAAATTTACGGATAAAACAGAGGTGTGTCCCATCACTGTCAGTATGAACACAATATATGCACATACAGCCTGCTTTATTTTCAGGCATCACAAAATTGTTCTCGCTGCAATGCTTGTTTTATTTGCAGCAGCACTATTGACTCTTCCGCAGATTCAGTTTCAGTCCTCGTCCGATCAGTATCTGGACAAATCAACACCCGAAGGTCTCAGATACGACCAGTATAGTGAACAGTTTGTATCAGACACCTTCATCCTGCTTATACAGACTGCAAACCCGACTGATTATACATTACTGCAGGATCTTTTAGTCCTTGAGGAAGAGATAAAACGGCTCGAATATGTAACTGAAACAATTTCGGCGGCAGACGGCCTGATGATGATAAATGACGGAATGCTTCCTGAAAACCAGAAACAAACCGACATACTCCTCTCAAAGCTCCCCAATGACGTTAAAAACAAATTTGTTCCCGACAGCCAGACAGGTCTTGCATACGTTAAAATTAAACAGGGAATATCAACAGATACATCATCTTCGATTCTTCCAAACCTAAAAACCCTCGTTGCAGAGGCAAATCTTCCTCCGGGAGTGTCAATTGAGATTACCGGCAGCACACCCTACAGTGTTGAACTTCAGTCAGAGATGGTTATGTCGGGAGTCATACTGATCGCCGGCGCTTTTATTCTGATGCTCATTGTCCTCTTTATCCTTTTCTCAAACATGAGGCACTGGTACCTGCCGATTGTTCTTCTGCTCTTCGGCCTTATGTACACATTTGCCTTACTGAGCATTCTGGGAGTTAAAATAAACAACGGTGCGATTGCATCATTTCCTATTCTCTTAGGTCTCGGAATCGATTACGCCGTCCAGTTTCAGGCAAGATTTGACGAGGAAAGAAGAGAGGGCCTCTCAATTGAGAAGGCAAACGAAAGGACCCTCTCAAACACAGGCCCGGCCGTTCTTCTTGCAATGCTGGCAACGATGATGGGTTTTATCGCAATGTTCATATCCCCCGTCCCGATGATCGAGACCTTTGCCATAGTCTCAATAATCGGCGTTTCATGCTGTTACCTGACATCACTGTTCGGATTCCCGGCCCTTGCAATAATTCTGGACTACAAACCCAAAGACACCGAACAGGCTAAATCCGTCATCTTAATGAACAAATACAATATGCTGCTTGAGGGAATGGTTGGAAAAGTCTCACGCTTCGCGGTTCCAATCCTGATAATAGCCGCAGTCTTTGCATTTATAGGAATATCAGCCGACCCTTCAATCCCTATAGATACTGATACAAAATCAATGGCGCCGGCAGGACTTCCGGCACAGATAGCACTTGACAAGGTTCAGGACGTAAGCGGCTCGGTAACTCCGTTTCCGATGTACATAAGAGGGGACAGTCTTCAGACACCTGAAGTTGTAAAGTGGATTGATTCATACGGCACAACCGAGCTTGAAAACTACGATGAGATAACAGGGGTTTCAAGCATTGCCACTCTTATTAAGCAGTATAACGGCGGAGAGATCCCCGATGACCAGGGAAGCCTTAACCGGATTCTCTCAATGATACCGGATGACAAAAAAGAGGAATACATAAGAGGCGATAACGAGGCGGTCATCTCGTTCTCAACGAAGATACTTACAATCGATGAACAGAACGAACTTAAAAAACAGGCGGTTAAAGACTTTGAATGGTCCGAGCCGCCTGCACAGATCTCAATCTATCCGACAGGTGACTTTGATTTATACACAAACCTGATGGACCAGATTGCGGCTTCAAAGGAGAAGATGACAAATATCGGATATATCCTGATTTTCCTCTTCCTCGCCCTTGCATACAGAAAAATCGAGGCTATCACCCCGATTGTCCCGATCATATACATTGTCGGGTGGAATGCAGTTGCAATGATCCTGATAGGTCTTCACTACAATCCTATCAGTGCATGCCTCGGCTCAATGACAATAGGTGTTGCATCAGAGTACACGATTCTTGTAATGGAGCGGTACATTGAAGAAAAAGAGACGGCTAATAGCCGTACAGATGCGATAAAAACCTCGGTTAAGAAGATTGGATCAGCGGTCACAGTTTCCGGCCTTGTCACAGCAAGCGGTTTTTCAGCCCTCATGCTCTCGGCATTTCCGATTGTATCAAGTTTCGGACTCTCAACCGTTATCGCAGTGGTATTTTCACTGATTGGTGCTGTCGTTATAATGCCCGCCGTTTTAACACTGATAGCATCCGCAGAGGACAAAATTTCGAAAAGAGAACATACGGTCTGAAAAAAAGAAAATATATTTATTTTTTAGAAATTCAGCATTTCAGCCGGTTTTTTCACCTATCAGATAGTGTCTGTTGTGAGATACAATTTTTACATCAAGCTTCATTCCGATTGGAAGCGACTCTTTTATCACAATATTGTTGTATGACTTGTCCCTTGCAATTACGCTGCCGGCCTTTTTCTCCTCTGTAACTGCTACGGGGATGACCCTGCCAATCATCTTTTCATTGTTTTCATCATAGATTTTGTTGGCGGCAATCGTCATCTCCCTTGATCTTTCCTTTTTCACCCAGTCGGGAAAGTCTTTGTATTCTGCAGCAGCTGTCCCTTCACGCACAGAAAATCTTGTGATGTTGACCTTGGTGGGCTTTGTTATATTTAAGATGTCAAGGGTCTCTTCAAACTCCTTATCGGTCTCGGTCGGGTATCCGACAATAAAGTCGGTTGATATCCTCACATCAGGGATCTCAGTCCTGAATGTATCAACGATCTTTACAAAATCAGAGCCCTTATAGCCACGGTTCATGGTTGACAGCACATGATCCGATCCCGACTGCACAGGCAGGTGGACAAACGAGAACACTTTTTCAAGCGAAAAGGCCGGAACAAGCCTTTTTAGTATCGGAAGAACGGTTGCAGGGTTCATCATCCCGACACGTACTGCAAAATCGCCCTCGATCTCATTCATTAAATGAAGCAGTCTGGAAAGATCTGTTCCCTTATCACGTCCATATGCACTTACATCCTGCCCTGTAAGCTGGATTTCGGATGCACCCTCAGAAACAAGTCTTTTTGTCTCATTTATTATGCTCTTCTCTGAAAAGCTCCGGAGTCTTCCCCTTGCAAGCCTTGTTATACAGTAGGCACAGCCTCCAAGGCACCCGGTTCCAATCTGGACAACTCCGACGCCTTCATCCGTTATTGCACCAACCCTTTCGGTATGAAGGTAGATGTCCTCAGGGAGTATTATGTGAATGTCGGGTCGTGCATCCCTTAATTCATCCGCCTGAACAACCGGCATGCATCCGGTTATGTAAACCTCCTTTCCCTGATAGTCGTTTACGGCGCGAAGCATCGCCCTTTGTGTCTGTGCAACGACAGTGCAGGAGTTTATACAAACCGCATCAGCTTCCTCTGCCGTTACTATTTCACAGCCGTTTGCAGTCGCAATCTCCTTTAGTTTTTCAGTGTCTGCAAAATTGAATGTACAGCCGTATGTTTCAAAATGTACTTTTTTGTTTTTGAGGGTGTCCATGTTTGTTCTTAATAGTTGTTTTCAACCGGCAAAAAAAGGTGAGTTATGGGAAATGTTCACTTTGCCTTCATAAGAAGCCAGTTACCCTCACCTGCACGCTTAAACCTGACAAGAACATATTTCCCGCGGTATTTTTCACCATGGAGGAAAAACTCGATCTTTTTCTCGTCCCACGAGAGTGATTCATAAGTTCCGGAATCATCTATCAGAATCTCCCCGGCACCGTATTCACCTGCGGGGATTATTCCGGAGAATGTAAGGGCGGAGAGTTCATGGTCACCGGAATCTATTGAAAGATGCTTCTCACCAGGTATTTCCGGTACTCCTTTCGGGACAGCCCAGCACTTTAGAATACCGTCTTTTTCAAGTCGGAGATCATAGTGGTGGTTTTTTGAGTGGTGATCATGAACTACGAATCTTAATTTTTCAGGGGACTCATCTTCTGCCATTTGAAATTCTTTATACCGCGGATAATTTATAACAGCTTTCAGGGGCCAAAATCAAAGGGCTTGTGAGCTTTCAGGATAACAGGCATGGATTATTTTAATAAACAAATACTCTTCATTACGGCCGTTTCCAAGAGGCCTTTCAAAAACATATATGCCGGACAAAATCACACATTTAAGCCACTCTGATGATCAAAAAAAGCCTCTTTCCCGTACTATACGTACTCTGTGCAGCCGCACTTTTTGCCGCCGGTGCACCCCTTGCCAAAGTTCTCCTCGAAAGCATCTCCCCCCTCACACTTGCAGCCATCCTATATTCGGGAAGTGCGATCGGGCTATCGGTCTGCTTCATTATATCAAGGGTATTTTTGAAAAAATTAAACGGAACTGAGAGAAACGGAGTAGAGGCACCGCTTACAAAATCTGATGTTCCCTGGCTTATGGGATCGGTTTTTTTCGGCTCCATACTTTCCACGATAATTCTGATGGTGAGTCTTCAGTACACACCAGCCGTTACGGCATCAATGCTGCTCTGCTTTGAGGCCGTTGCATCAACAACGATTGCGGCGACAATATTTCACGAACCTGTCGGAAGAAGAGTCTGGGCGGCACTCGGGCTTATCACCCTTGCATGCCTTGGCCTGACCTACTCTCCGGGAAGTGAGTTCGGCCTCTCACTCGGCGCTGCCGGAGTAATACTTACATGCATATGCTGGGGAATTGACTGCAATCTCGGCAGAAAAATTTCATCAAAAGATCCCCTCCTGATAGTTCTTGCAAAAGGCTGGGGGGCGGGGATAGTGATATTCCTGATATCAAGGATTTTTGAAAACGAATTTCCGCCCTTTGAAATAGTTCTTCCCGCATTGTTTATCGGCTTCATGTCATTCGGGGGGCTTATGATGATGCTCTACTTCCTGGGACTAAGAGGTCTTGGTGCGGCAAGGGCAAGCTCAATATTCGGAATGAGTCCGATATTCGGTGTCGTAATTTCCTTTATGATATTCAGGGATATAACAAGCGGGATGTTCTTCATCGCCCTTCCCTTAATGGCAGGCGGACTCTACCTTCTTGCAACAGAGAAGCACTCACACCTGCATACACATCCGGCAGAAACACATGAACACCGGCACTGCCATGACGACCTGCACCACGACCACGGACATTTCCCGGCAGACCCGGATGCTGACAAACACGGATACCATTCGCACCCGCACACGCATTCTGATCTCTCACACACTCACCCGCACAGACCTGATATCCACCACAGGCACAGGCACGATAAGGCATGAACCTGTGCAAAAAACAAAATGATATTCAGGTAAACTAAATTTCAAAATAAAATAATAAAGCCGTAAATTTCATACTGAAATTTCATCGGCACGTTTTTTGTTTCTTATTAAGGCTCTGATGTACACATCGGCAAATGCATAACCGACAATTCCGCCGAGAATATCACCAAGGACAATTCCCCACCAAACACCCTCCTCACCAAAGCCGAGGACAATAGCAAGGATATACGATATAAGGGCTATGAATACAAGATTCCTGAGCAGATTTAGCACAAAGGATACTGAACCTTTTCCAACCGCCTGAAATACCGAGACTGACATTATTCCCGGGGGGACAAACAGGAAAAACAGGCACATGACTTTTAAAAATGCCACAATCGAAGGTGCAAGGTGTGCAGCCGCCTCAGAATATGTAAAGACTGCCGCAATAAAAGGTGCAAAAACATATACAATGATACTTGTAACTGCGGCCATAACAATTCCCAGAAATACGGAATACCTGTGAACAACCTTCAGATTCTCATAATTGCGGCTTCCAAACGCAGCACCGCCGACTGTGACCGACGAAGTTGCAATGGCAACATTTGACATTATTCCAAACATCACAACCCTCCAGCCTGTTGTATAAACCGCAACGGCATCGGTTCCGGAGACAATTACGAGTATTATGTTGAGTATCATCGACAAAATGGCCATCAGGAAGAATTCTGCACTTGCCGGTATTCCGACACCCAAAATATCCTTTAATATATTCTTCTCAAACCTGAAGTCTTTGAATGAAATACTGACATAAGTGTCCTTTTTGATGAAGAACCAGTATGCAATTACAAGCGATACCGCCGCAACCGAGACAACGGTTGCAATCGCCGCACCGGCAACCCCCATCCCGAGAGTGTAGATGAATATCGGATCAAGGATCATGTTCAGGACTGAAGAGAGCATCATTGCATACATCGCCCTTTTCATGTCGCCTTCTGCTCTGAGGACTGCATAGGATATGTTTGTAAAAAGTACGAAGATCGTTCCCGCAAATATATATACGCCGTACTCGGCCGCCATAGGTGCAATATCCCCTGCTCCGAGCAGAAGGGCAAGAGGTTCTGCAAGGAGGACAAGAGGGCCTGTAATCAAAACAGAAACTATCAGACACAAAATAAGCGAGTGAACAGCAGAACTGTCAGCACCTGCTTTATCCTTAGCCCCTATTTTCCTTGCAATTGCAGATGTTGCACCGGCTCCGAGACCGTTTCCAAACCCAATCAGGATCATGAAAAGGGGCGTTATAAACCCGACAGCCGCAAGTGCGTCGTTACCAAGTCCTGCAACCCATATCGCATCGACCAGGTTGTAAACAGAAAACAGAACCATTGCAATAAACATCGGCAATGAAAGCTTGCGTATGGCAGTTTTCGGATCACCCGTCATGATGTCAACCCCTTTTGTTCTTAATATGTCGGAACCCTCCGTTTTTTCACTCAAATTTTTTGATCCATTTTTCTGCATAATATTCTTCCCCGGAATCAGTGACAATGTTCAGGCTGTTTTTTGCGATGCGCAAAAGCATTGAGTAAAGGCTGTCTGTCTCCTCTTTGGAGAGACCAAGACATGCGGCTTCTTCGATTTTTTTATCAGCGCCGATAAGGGACGGGACGATATCCTCGCCTTTTTGGGTTAAATAGAGAGAAAAGGCCCTGCGGTTTTCAGGATCAGTGATCCTTTTTATATACCCTGAATCCTCCAGCTTTTTCACATGCCTTGCAATAGAGGCTTTGTCAATGTGAAAGTGGCGTGCAAGTGAATCCTGGGTTATGCCCTGCTCTTTTGAAAGATGAACCATGATTAAAAACTGACCGGCTGAGAGGCCGAAACTCTTCATCACAGAATTGAGCATTATATGATGGGTCCTGTGTATAATCGACACAAGCGCCGGAAAGGGTATCTCTTTTTCCACTATTAATGTCTGAAGACAGGACATGATATAGTTGTCGTGACAACTGTTGCTCTGACAACAATTGCCTCTACTTAAGATTTAGGTCTGATACACCTTTTGTCTGAAAAAAATGTCTGAAAAAATTTATTAAACTGCTTTTTTAATCAGGAGCAGCCGCTCCATCCGCAGTTTTTGCAGATTCCCTGGTTGCAGCCCTCACCGAAGTCAAGCTCCTCGCCGCACTCGGGGCAGAGATTTTTCGAAGGTTTAGAAGTGGCTGAAACCTCTGTAATATCCCAGTTGTCCAGTGTTGTTATCTGCTTTTTTGATGCCGCAAGATCTATGCACTTGCCAACTACATCAGCACATGAAAGCCCTTCCGAGCCCGGGTTTCTTATTGCTGACACACAGTTTACCTTTGCAAACTGCCTGACAAATTTCTGGTAAGGAACGCCGTTTTGAAGACCGGTTGATATGGATCGGCCAAGTGCGTTTGAGTTTGCCTCGCAGCCGCCTATTCCGACCGTTCTTATGAACACTTCCCAGGGTTTCCCGTCACGGAGGTTTACCGTTACATAGAGACGGCAGCATCCCGACTGGCAGAGGTAGGTCTTACCTGAGAGTTCCTTTGGTCTTGGGGTGGATATCTCAGCCGGCTTTTCCTCTTCCCTCTTTGAAAGCTCAAGGACAACACTCTGGCGGCTTCCGGTCCTGTATATTGTCAGCCCCTTGATCTTTTCATGCCATGAGAGGAGGAGGACGTCAGCAATGTCCTTTTTTGTGGCTGATTCAGGCATATTTATTGTCTTTGATATGGATGCATGAACATTTCTCTGGAAAGCTGCCTGCATCAGCACATGTGAACGCCAGTCGATATCAAGAGCGGTCTTGAATATTCTCCTGAAGCTCTCCGGCAGCCACAAAAGATCCTGTATCGTTCCTGTTTCGTGAACGTGATTAATTGCTTTTCTTTTAAGATCCTTTACTTCTGAAGGGCTCTTTCCAATACCTGAAAGGGTCTTTTCAAGTTCTGATTCAAAGAGCGGATGAATCATCTCGAAAGTCTTCTGAACAGTGTCCTTTCTGGTATATGCATACGAGAACACCGGCTCGATTCCGCTTGAACATCCTGCAAGAAGGGATATGGTGCCTGTCGGCGCAATCGTTGTCATTGCGGCATTTCGAACCTCATAATCTCCCCAGACACTGCCTTTGAAGGCCGGAAACGCACCCTTTTCGGCTGCAAGCCTGTGCGATTCATCTGCGGAAATTTCATTTACAAACGCCATCGTCTCTTCACAGAAATCCCTGCCTTCAGGGGAGTCATAGGCAAGTTTGAGCATTAAAAGAGCGTCATGGACTCCCATCAGACCAAGACCAATCTTCCTTGTTCTTCTTGTTGCAATCCTAATCTGTGGTATAGGAAACACATTTTTTTCAATTACAGAGTCAAGGAACCTGACTGCTATTCTTGTGCTTCTCTCAAGCGCTTTTCTGTCTAAAACATCCTTGTATATAAATTTTGAAAGGTTAAGCGAGCCGAGAACGCAGGACTCAAAGTGCAAAAGCGGCTGTTCACCGCACGGATTTGTTGTGTCAATCGATCCGAGGTTCGGGGTCATGTTTTTCCGGTTTATTTCATCGTAAAACAGAACGCCCGGCTCTCCGTTTCTCCAGATACCGTTGATTATTCCTTCCCATACGGCTCCGACTGTTATGTCCTCACCGGTGTTTGGATGATGAATCCATACCTTGTCAAATTCACCTGCTTCAACAAGTTCCATAAACTCGTCATTGACCATGACTGATATGTTGAAATTTGCAATGTCACCTTCGTTCTTTTTGGATTCTATGAAATTCAGGATGTCGGGGTGCCAGACATTTAATATACCCATGTTGGCGCCTCTTCTCCTGCCGCCCTGCTTTATGACCTCTGTTGCGGCATTGAAGACTTTCATGAATGAAACGGGACCTGATGCGACACCATCTGTTGAGCATACCGGTGATCCTTCGGGTCTGATGTTTGAGAAATTGTACCCGGTTCCACCGCCGGTTTTGTGGATCTGTGCTCCCCACGATACTGCGTCAAATATCTCACTTATCGAGTCTCCGACATAGAGAGTAAAGCAGGCGGAGAGCTGTCCGAGTTCCGTTCCTGCGTTCATTAAAGTGGGAGAATTCGGAAGAAATCTTAAAGAGAGCATTTCGCTATAATAATCCCGGATTTCGTCTTCGTTTTCACCAAGCGCTTCTGCCACACGCCTGCATATATCATCATAATCCTTTTCGCCCTCACGAAGATACCGGGCTTTTAATATGCTGTCAACAACAGAATCCGTCATATTATTATCACCATTGAATAAGATTGCCTATATTAATAACCATGGATGCGGTAAACGCACCAGTCCATACTCTAAAGAAGCCAAATTCTGAAAAAAAGGTGCATGAAAATAATTTTTCAGGCACTTTTTTAATGAAAAATCACCAGGCGTTTTTCATACTAACAGATATAAAATTAAACTTCCCTTTACGCTGTTCCTGCTGCCTTTTAGGGCAGATTTATACAGATTATTACTTTTGAATAATTAAATTACACAATAATATTGTCTGCAGATTCGGGTCTTTATGTTTGTACCTGTTGGTATAAAACGATGAAGTAATGGTCATTTTAAGTTAAGGATTTTATAAATTGCAGAGCAATGTGGAGTCTGATATTCAAGAGACATCAATAAGCAGCAAACCAATGCGCCATGATGCAAAGAGTTTGGAAAAATATTATCTTGAAATCCCCCTCCTTTTTTGATCTTATCAGAGAGATTCAAAAAAAATCAAAAAATAGGCCCATCGTATAGGCCCAATTGTTAAACCAAAGGGGATCATCTCCATAGAATATCCGCCTTCTCCCTCCCCGGAATTTTTTGGAATTCATACTCAGGGTATCCAAGCATCATCGAATACTGGGCCATAAATTTTTCAGGAATTTTAAGTTCCTCTTTCAAAGGCTGATAGGATGACATTGCAATCTGCAAAATTCCCGCCCAGCACGTTCCGAGCCCGAAAGCCGGTGCCGCAATATCAATATGTGAGAGGGAAATGATGCTGTCTGCAAATCCCATATTATAATATGAATAGGTGTACGCAATGACAAGGCAGGGTGCATTTCTGCACACAGGATCCCCTCCGTTATCCCATGAAGAGAGAAAACCCGGAATCGCGTTTTTCAGCGGATGATGCCCGTCCTCCTCCTTTATCTCCAGCATCCATTCAATTGTGAGGGCTGAAAGGTTACGAACCTTTAGAGGATCGTTTACGACAAGCCACCTGACAGGCTGTGCATTCATGCCTGAGGGTGCAAACCTTGCAATCTCCAGAATTGCACTGATTTTTTCCTTTTCAACCGGTTTACACAGGAAGTTCCGGACAGATCTTCTGCTCTGCATATAGTTTGCAAGAACACCCGGATCAATTCTCTTCTCATACGCAACATTGTTTATTGGCGGATGGTTTTCATAAAGCGGGGTTATTGCACCAACAGGACACACGGAAGAACAGTGCCCGCACTTTGCACAGCTATCCTCAAGTGCGGCCGGAAGAAACGGAATTTCACTATCACTTCCGGGAAGAATTATACCGACCGGGCATATCTTAGAGCATATCTTGCAGTTTGTACACATTCCGGGATCAATCTCAATAACACCCATATAAACCCAGATAAAAATACAGGGTTTTACAACATAAATTGATTGGCACAGGGAAGCTCTGAAAAAATGATATCGATCATAGGGATTATAACCGGGAAAATACGAGCCTCATCATATTCCTGTCTTCACCAGGCCCGAAATAATCCGGAACAAAATCAGTTTTTCTAAACCCCTCACTCTCGTAGAGATTCATTGCAGGTCTGTTTTCAGGGCTCACCGTCAGATATACCTCATTTGCACCAAGAGAATCAAATTTCGACAAAATTCCCCTTAACAGTTTTCTCCCGACACCCGTCCTCCTGCATCCTCCTTCAACTGCAAAAGATAATATCCACCCTTTTTTGCTGTTATTAAGGACGCATGCACCGATTATAAACCCCAGAATCCTGCTTTCACACTCGGCAACCAAAAAAAGATCGGGCGATACCTCATGACTCTGCCTTAAAAAAACAGCCTGCGAATATGGTTCTTTCACGACTTCCATACGAATATTGTGAACAGAATCAAAATCCCCGTCACAGTATTCCCTGATTGTTGTATCCATAATCTTACTCCATTAAAAAATTACACAACGGTTATCTGCCTTTCCTTAAATAAGACCCTATAAATTTCTGTTTAAAGTAAAAAGGGCAGGGAAAATTTCAGGATGCTTATCTCCGGCCCACTTTTTTATTGACGAACATAGATTTGTTCTGAAAAATCTATCTGCATCATACATATTTCTAAAAGCCCTCTCCAGATCCCTTGAACGAATCCTCTCATTGTTCATCCCGGGATAGTGGGTATTTAACTCAAGCAGAAGAACACACATCAGATCGTGGCCACGGCATATCTGCATCGGAACATCAGAGTAACCGGAATTCATTTTTTCCTTTAAAAGTGCATCCCTGAATAGCTCTGACTTTTCAGGATTTTTTTCAATAACATAGGAATATACAGCCTCCTCATCGCATGAAAGCGTCTGGGGGTCAATGAAGTCGAGAAATCTGTTCCTCTTCTTGCAGCTTATGTGCTTAAAAGACATGTTGAGCCCGTACTTCTCATTAATTAAAAGCGAAAGCCCTAGCGGCAGCGAACAGTTTATCAATGACTCAAAAAGAGACCTGTTTCTAATACCCGAGAGATATTTTCTCTGAAAAGCCCCGCCTGCACTAAACCTCTCATAATGCCTGACAACACTTTCCACAAGATCTTCTGAGAGGATCATCGTCTCAATATCATGTGTATCTGTCATGAAGAGATTTTCAAAATCAGGGATATCCTCGTCAACCAAAGCTGAAAAGTCCCTGTCAATTATACCTATAACGGATTCAGACGCTTTCCCGCCGGGGCTTTTGCACATCTCACCAATGATGGATATGACATTCTTCTTTGAGTTTGCAATCCTTATCTCGCACAGCCTGGGATTGAAAAAACGCGAGTAAAACTCATAGTCATAAGGACCTTCGGTGATGATGAAGAGCTTCTTATTCAGAGCGGGGTAATTTTTCTCAATTTTACGGATTGCCCCCCCGATTTCTTCAGGATCGGCCCAGATTTCTTCCAGATTGTAGCTTTTCCCGCATTTCCCAAACCGGGGCCTTCCCTTAGCCATCAATCTCCCCTCCGGAGAGATCGGTTGTCAGATCCCAGTTGTTGTGGATTAGCTGGGGGGAGTGAGTCGCAATTATGAAATTTGAGCCGGTGAGATTTGTAATCCTCCTGATAAAGTCAAGGTACTGCCTCTGCCAGACAATATGTAGTGATATCTCAGGCTCGTCAATCAGTACAAGAGTGCCCGGATCTGTAAAGAAGATCAGATCATAATACATAACAAGCTGATTCTGTTCACCGGAAGAGAGCCTTTCAGGAGAGACAGGCTCACTGTCAGGCTGATAGGAATAACCCTTCCGGAACTCTTCCCCAAAATCCGTAAAAGATGCCCCATGCGGGCTTGCCAGGAAATAAAATCCCTTTTCTGCCCTTATCTCAAAAGAAAGGGTCAAAAACAGGGAATTAATTATCTGAAGCAGAAGATCGATCTTCTTTTTCAGATCATCGAATATGAGATACTTCTTCTCTGCATCGTCAAGATAAAGGATGAGTGCGGCCAGCACCCCGATTTCGCCTGATATATCCTCTTCACAAATATTTCCTGTTTCGGCATCCTGCGGATAGTACGAGAGAAATCCGAGATCTTTTAGTTTTTTCTGCTCAAGCCGAAGAGAAGAGAGCCTGGTCGTGACTGAACCCGCAGACGGCAAAATACCGGATTCCAGTTCATAGCAGAGATCCATATACCTGTACGGATATGTTGAGTCAAGCTGCTGTGTGCTTGCGGCGTAGTCGGCAAGCATCGCCTGAATCCTCTGCCTGATGTCTTCGGAATAGTTTAAAATTGTAAGTTCGTACGTTCGCCTGACACCGCCGCCGTGCCCTGCCAGAAGATCACCCTGTCTGTTCTCAGAGTCCGCATTCTGCCAGAGCCTTTGTGCAGAGACAAACTTTACCGGAACAGGAGGAATTATTCTTGAAAGCTCCCATGATGTTTCATCCTCATCAAAGTTGTCAGGATTGACTGTATATTCAAGAACCTCACCATTCCCTTTAACCGTTCTGAAGATGAGCGACCAGAAATCCCCTGTGGGAAGTTTGGATCCAATCGTCTTCCCGGCGTTTTTTACCACCTCAAGGGTTCTTTTACTGCATGTTCCTTCACAGTTACAGAGATCAAAAGTAATTTTGACGCTATTAAAAGGAATATCCTTTATTTCACGGAGGTTTCCGGAAAAAACCGCTCTTATAAGACGAAGAATGGTGGTTTTTCCATAACCGTTCGGGGCCGTTATTATTGAGAGGTTTTCTTCGGTTTCAAATGGTATTTTGTGATCATATTTTGAGAAAAGACCGCGTATTTCGATATCCTGAATTTTTGTGCGGTTGCATCTTAGTGGTGAATTTCTGGTGAGTGAATCGATAAGACGGCCAAGCATCGCCTCATTGTTTTCTGATTCCAGCAGGGGATATTCAACCCATTTGTCTGAAAAAACCTTTGAAACGATATCAATGTACTCGCTGTGAAGATTTCTGCTTCCGAGAAAAATTACTCTTTCATAATTCAAAAGAGCGTCAGATTCAGCATTTATTTGAATTGTGTCGTACTCAATGCCGGATTCTGCAAATGTTTTCGCACTGTAATCCTGAATCTCTTCATCTGGGAGGACAAACCCATAACGGGGCGATAAAATTACCCAGTCCCCTTTATAGAATCTCTCGGAATATTCACGGCTTCTTCCGGCAAAGCGTCCGCAAAAGGCATCCTTTGCCTTAATATACCGGTTTTTGTCAAGGGTCTTGTCATTATCCCATAACTTCTCATCTCCCGAAGGTGTGATCAGCAGGGTCTTTAGCGCCATTTATGATATTTTTGCGACCTTATCCCCAATTAATGTAGCGAACCTGAAACCTCCCCGGTATGAATGATCCTGCCTAAGATACCGTATTTTGACCATTTATAAAATGAGGACTTATAAAATAAGGACTTATTAATTGTGAAAACCGATATATACATTGTATTATGAATAAGCAACATATATTTGGTGAACAATGATGACTGAAGAAAATAAAGAACAGGGAATTATTGATATTCAAAAAAATTTTACTCCTGACTGGTGGACTTTCGTCCTTCTGGGACTATTTGCAGTCCTTATTGGTGCTGTTGCATATGCATTTACGCCGTATTTTGTAGCATTTTCCGGATATCTCATTGGAATTGCGGTAATAATTTACAGTATCATTAACATTATCCAGGGAATTACCAGCAGGGAAGGGGCAGGTGCATCGGCAGCTCTTATAATTCTTGGAATTTTGGGAATAATAATAGGATTTTTCATTGTTACAAGCCTTCTTTCCACATGGCTTCTTGTTACGTACCTGATAGCCATATGGGCATTTATGAACGGATTTTCAAATCTTGTAATGGCATTTTCCGGAAAGGCAGGTACAGGATATAAGATTCTGCTGATTTTTGCCGGAATTATCTCAGTACTTCTTGGAATTTATGTTATGATGTACCCCCTCGTCGGTACAATTATTATAATTCAGGTTTTCTCCATTTTCAGTATGGTATGGGGAATATTCCTTGTTGCAACCGGTATTTCTCTAAGAGGGAAAACCTCAGAAGAGATTGCTGAGAGAATGAATCTGATACCTGAAGAGATAGTGGCAGAAGAGGAATCCACAAAAGAGAGTGCGCCCAAAGCAGAGGCAAATGAAGAATCTTCAGAGCCCGATACAAAAGAAACCGAAGAAAAAGATACAAAAGAGAACTAAAGAATTTCATAAACCTAAAATTTTTTTTTCAAATTTAAATCCGAAACCGGAAATAATACTTTTTAGTCACCCTAATATAATTCAGGGTTGAAACTCTAAGCCGGAAAAGCATGGACTTTATATACGGACCGGAAGAAAAGCCTCCTCTTGGATACTCTCTGTCATCAGGAATGCAATGGGCAGCAGTGTTGATATCATATGTGATTATTCTTGGTGTCGTTGTCTCCACACTTCACTACTCAACTCCTTCTGAGGAGGTATATTATATTCAGAAGCTTCTTTTGGTAACAGCCTTTGCAGTTGTTCTTCAGGTCATTGCCGGACACAGGCTTCCGGTAATTTTCGGGCCTGCTACTGTTCTTTTAATTGGTATTCTTTCTTCCCAGGCTTTTTCAACCGATGCCATATATTCCTCAATCCTTATTGGCGGAATTCTGGGTGTAATTGCCGGTTCAACCGGTCTTTTAATCCACATAAGCAGACTTTTTACAGAAAGGGTAGTCACTGTCGTTTTGCTTCTTGTGGTATTTACAATGATACCGACCATAACGGACCTGTTAACAGGTGTGAATTCCGGTACTGGTGCAGGGCCTCTTGAATCCTTTATTTTTTCATTGATTCTGATAATGAGCATATTTGCTGCAAACAGATTTTTAAAGGGTTTTTTCCAGACAACTTTGCTCCTCTGGGTGATTGTTTTTGGAACAATAATATATGCACTCATTTTTCCATTTGAGTTCACTCTTGTCTCAGGACTGCCTGATACGGGTATTCTGACAGGTTTTACAAAAGCAATCGTTATTGAGCCCGGTGTTTTGATATCCTTTATAATATGCTACTTCGCTCTGCTGATTAACGATATAGGGTCTATAAAAGGAATCGGTGAAGTTCTCGGCGATACAAATATGGAGGGACGGTTCAGGAGAGGGGTCGTTGCAACCGGTGTTGTAAACATTATTTCAGGTATTTCAGGAGTGATCGGGGGGGTTAATTATTCAACAAGTGCCGGTATTATTTTAGACAGCAAATGTGCTTCAAAATGGACACTAATTCCAGCTGCCGGATTTCTTGTAGTCGCCGGACTTGTCCCGCAAATAACTTCACTGATGGCCCAGATACCCACTCCTGTCATCGGGTGTCTTTTGATTTATGTTATGGCTGCCATGTTTTCAGCTTCAATGCATGTATTTTTCAAAAGTGAAAATAAACCGGTTTTTGACTTTGATTCAGGGATTATTGTAGGTCTTCCGGTAATACTCGGTGCAATCACATCGACAATACCACATGAAATAACGGCTTCTTTCCCAGGAATACTTCAGCCTGTAATATCAAACGGTTTTGTAATCGGTGTTATTGCAGTTATTCTTATGGAACATCTGATATACAGCAAAAAAGGAGATAAAAATTAATTATTGATAATGCCATTGCAGGCATTATCCCAAAATAAAAAAAATCAAAAATAATTTTATTCAATCTCTTCCACGTTTCCGTTTTCAAGATAATAATAAAGACCTTTAATTACAATATCGCCCTTCTCCTCGGCATCTTTTACAAAGGCATATGAACGAAGGTTTCTAACCTGAAGTTTGATATTTGCTTTTTCAAGTTCTGTCAACTTTCCTTTTTTATCTTCCTCGGTATCCTCGGGGAGATTCAGGCTGTCAACATATTGTTTTGCTTCCTTTGCATGTTCAAGCCATCCGGGAATATAATCTCCATGACCTTCTCCCATTAATGCCTTCATTGCACCACATTCGGAATGACCACATACTATTACATATCCTACACCAAGGTGACCGATTGCATATTCAAGGACTGTCCCCAGATTGGGATCATCTTCTGCAACTATGTTCCCAATATTTCTGTGGACAAATATTTCACCCATCTCTGCACCAAATATCCTTTCGATATTTACACGTGAATCCGAACAACCGATCACAAGTGCATAAGGACTCTGTCCCTCTGCAAGGTTGCCATAATGATCTCTGTTCTTTTCAAAATCTTCTTTTAAAAAATATTCGTTTCCTTCCAGTAGTTTCTCTACCATTATACCTAACCTCTACTGTTGAATACTCTAAAAGAAGCATATATATAAGTTAGGATTTTAATTGCGCCACATATTAAAGGTATAATTTAATATTAGTCGATTATTCCTTTTTTTTATATCATCTTATATCCTGACCGGTTCATTTTATTTTTTTTAAATAGTCATTAAATAAATGCTGAATAAAAATTTATTCTGTTCGGATACAATTTTTAAAATCAAAATCTTTGTTAAACTAAATTTTAAGCAATGTGCGATCACATTTATTTAACATAGCTCACACTACAAAATTAAAAACCAAGACTAATTTTACAAAAGTTTGCACTACAATTAAAAAAACTTAACAAAAAAGACTCAAATCTTCTAGCAGAACAATTGCAGCGTTGGACGGTTCCCGAGAACTCTCGTATCTCAGTACAACGTCCTACGTAAGTGGGCTTAACTGCCGGGTTCGAAATGAGTCCGGGTGTTGCCCCACTGCTATGGCCGCAATTGAATCCCTCATTCCCAAAGGGAATTTCGGGTTCGGAAATTTTCCGGAGAAAATTTCCTGCACGCTCATAGTTTCTTACGAAACAATTTCGCGAAGCCAAGGCCCGGACTTGAACCGGGGTGTAGTCGCTCTGCAGGCGACCGCGTGGCCGCTCCGCCACCTTGGCCATAAGGACTGTATACACAAGATTTCGTCTGGACTTTAACGGTTATTCCTTTGCTGAATTATCGGACGTTAGTGCTTGTGGACTGAACACGTCGTTGCCTTCGTGCGTACATCCCAAGTCTATCAAACGAGTCTTTTACTCGTGTCCTATAACGAAGTCTCTTTTAGGGTCAGGTTTCAAGCTTAGATGCTTTCAGCTTTTATCCCTTATCGCGTAGCCACCCGGCACTGCCCTGTCGGACAACCGGTCTACCAGTGGCGACGACGGAAAGTTCCTCTCGTACTATTTCCGTCTTACCCTCAGACTTCCAACACTCCATATAGATAGTAACCGACCTGTCTCACGACGGTCTAAACCCAGCTCACGATCCCCTTTAATAGGCGAACAACCTCACCCTTGGCTGCTGCTGCACAGCCAGGATGGAAAGAACCGACATCGAGGTAGCAAGCCGCCGGGTCGATATGTGCTCTTGCCGGCGACGACTCTGTTATCCCCGGGGTAGCTTTTCTGTCGTCAATAGCACTCATCAAAAGCGCGTATTGGTTCGTTAGACCCGAGTTTCCTCTCGCAGATACTTGCTATTCGTATCAGCGTCAGGCCAACTTTTGCTCTTGACACTCTCCTGTGAGTTTCTGACTCACATGAGTTGACCTTGGGGCACCCTTGATATCTTTTCGAGGGTGTGGCGCCCCACCCAAACTGCCTACCTACCGATGTCCTCTCAAAGAGAGTTAGTGTTACAGTAAACCAAGGATGGTGTCTCAGATTGCGACTCCACTGCCCCCACGAGGGCAGCTTCGATGTCTCCCATCTACACTGCGCAAGGAATACCGTAACACAACGACAGGCTGCAGTAAAGCTCCACGGGGTCTTCACTTCCCATATGGAGGCCCTAGCCTCTGCACTAGGATAAAATCTTCAACGGACTTGTGTTTGGGACAGTAGGACTCTCGTTAATCCATTCATGCAAGTCGCCAATTAAGCGACAAGGTACTACGCTACCTTAAGAGGGTCATAGTTACCCCCGCCGTTTACAGGTCCTTCGTCCGGTTGTACCCGGTTTTCAGATACCTGCACTGGGCAGGAATCACAGACTATACTAGTCCTTTCGGAGTTGCAGTCTGCTATGTTGTTATTAGACAGTCGGAGTCCCCTGGTCACTGCGACCTGCCCAATCACTGGGCAGGCACCCCTTATTCCAAAGTTACGGGGCTATTTTGCCGAGTTCCCTAAACACAATTAAACCGACACGCCTTAGCCTTCTCAGCTAGGGGCACCTGTGTCAGATCTCGGTACGGACATCTTGTCCCCTTTTCACGGGCTCCGGGAATTTGCTTTATTACTCCATCACGCTTTCACTCAATTCTCACCATTACGGTTCTCCAGGAGCTTATACGATTAGACAGGGCGACAGCCCTGCAAAGCATATCCGGAAGCGTCAGGATTATTGACAGATGGTACAGGAATATTAACCTGTTTCCCTTTCGCTGTACTCGAGTTACGGTACAACTTAGGACCGACTAACCCTCGACTGACGAACATTGTCGAGGAAACCTAGCCCCTTCGGCGGTTGGGATTCTCACCCAACTATGCTTCTACTAATGCCAGAATTCTCATTTCTACACGGTCCACAGGAACTTACATCCCTGCTTCTACCCATGCACAACGCCTCTCTACGCCATCACATTGCTGTGGTCCGTGGTATCTGTGGTAGGTTTGAGCCCCGTCCATTTTCTGCGCCCTAAATCTCGACTGGTAAGCTGTTACGCACTTTTTGAAGGATAGCTGCTTCTAAGCTGACCTTCCAGTTGTCTTTGACCTAGGACATCATTTAGTGTTTACACTTAACCTACACTGAGGGACATTAACCACGGTCTGGGTTGTCTCCCTTACGCACTACAAGCTTACCCCGTAGTGCGGACTTCCAAGCTTCTACGGCGATGGGGAATTCGGAGTTTGACAGCAGGGTAAGGGATTTCTCCCCCAACTCCCACAATCAGTGCTCTACCTCACCATCTACCTCTGCTCAGGTCATGCTACGGCATGTTTCGAGAGGAACCAGCGGATGCCCAGTTCGATTGGCCTTTCACCCCTATACGCAGGTCACACGAATGATTTGCATATCAATACCGCTTCGGCCCTCCACGCAACTTTCGTCACCCTTCAGCCTGCCCACGCATAGATCACTGGGCTTCGGGTCTTATCCTATCGACTCCACGCACTTTTAATACGCCGTCCCATGTAAAAACTACGGACATGTCGCTTTCGCTTCGGCTTCCCGTAAGGTTAACCTCGCCAATAGAATAAACTCTCTGGCCCGTTCTTCAAAACGTAAGTTATGACGCCGGCAATGTATCCCATACTACAGCCTCACGACTGATTCTTTCGATACAAAGATCCTTTCACGCCATAACACACTATCACCTACCAGTTTCAGGCACTTATTCACCACCTTTCCAGGGTTACTTTTCAGCTTTCGCTCACGCTACTATTGCGCTATCGGTTTCGAGGAGTATTTAGTTTTGGAGGTTGATGACCCCCAGATTCTCGCGAGATTTCCAACCCACGATACTCAGGACATCACCAGGACAAAAGAAACATACGTGTACGGGACTGTCACCCTCTTTGGTTTGACGTTCCAGAACAAATTCCACTTCGAATCTAATGCCCGAACGGTGAGCCTTCAACACCACATCTCCCGCGAACGGGATTCAGTTTGAACTCTGTCGCTTTCGATCGCCTTTAATAACGACATCTCGATTGATTTCTCTTCCTCTCCCTACTAAGATGTTTCAATTCGGGAGGTTGCCGATCCAAAAGGATCGCTTCCTAAAAGGAAGCAGGATGTCCCATTCGGGGATCTCCGGATCATAGACTCCTTGCGTCTTCCCGGAGCTTATCGCAGCTTGGCACGCCCTTCATCGGCACTCGAACCGAGCCATTCACTGGCAGGCTAAATGTAATTCAGCATTATCGGTTTAACCGCTAAAATCCATTTAACGTCTTGTGTATACGTCCTATACATGACATCACAGAGTCACTTGCGTCGCCGTAAATGACTCTCAGTCCTTCCCCGGTAATTCACATTTCCGGGTGCATCGGTAAAAACCAGTTACCGAAAGTAACTCGTTTTTAAGTGGACCCAAGGGGATTTGAACCCCTGGCCTCGGCGTTGCAAACGCCGCGCTCTTCCAGCTGAGCTATGAGCCCGACTTTCTCTTATATTCGTATTGACATTGGCAATTTTACAGTTTGTTTAATAACCGCTATTCACATCCTTTTGGATTTCATTAGGAGGTGATCCAGCCGCAGATTCCCCTACGGCTACCTTGTTACGACTTAACCCCCCTTGCGAAACCTAGATTCGACTGCGGCAAAAACCACAGCCTCATCCAAACCTCACTCGGGTGGTTTGACGGGCGGTGTGTGCAAGGAGCAGGGACGTATTCACCGCGCTATTTTGAAACGCGATTACTACGGATTCCAGCTTCATGTGGGCGAGTTGCAGCCCACAATCCGAACTTAGGGCAGGTTTAGGAGATTAACTACGCTTTTCAGCGCCGTTACCCATTGTCCTGACCATTGTAGCCCGCGTGTAGCCCAGATAATTCGGGGCATGCTGACCTACCGTTGCCCATTCCTTCCTCCTCTTTAGCAGAGGCGGTCCCAACAGTGTCCCCATCATTCCGGAGAATATGCTGGCAACTGTTGGCGTGGGTCTCGCTCGTTGCCTGACTAAACAGGATGCTTCACAGTACGAACTGACGACGGCCATGCACCTCCTCTCAGCTGGTCAAGCAAGGTCTTCAGCCCGGCTATCATTCCGCTGTCCTATCTGGTGAGCTTCCCGGCGTTGAGTCCAATTAAACCGCAGGCTCCACCCGTTGTGGTGCTCCCCCGCCAATTCCTTTAAGTTTCAGCCTTGCGACCGTACTTCCCAGGCGGTACGTTTCACGGTTTCCCTTCGGCACCCCAGTGACTCGTGGTCACCAGTACACCTAACGCACATCGTTTACGGCTGGGACTACCCGGGTATCTAATCCGGTTCGCTCCCCCAGCTTTCGTTCCTCACTGTCGGAGTCGTTCTGGTGAGATGCCTTCGCCATCGGTGGTCCCCCGGGGATTACAGAATTTCACTTCTACCCCCGGAGTACCTCTCACCTCTCCCGATCCCTAGACCAACAGTATCTCTTAGACGCCCGCCGGTTGAGCCGGCGGATTTCCCAAGAGACTTAAAGGTCAAGCTACGAACGCTTTAAGCCCAATAAAAGCGGTCACCACTCGAGCCGCCGGTATTACCGCGGCGGCTGGCACCGGTCTTGCCCGGCCCTTTCTTCAGATGCATTTTAAACACCTGGACAGCCCGCGTATACGGGCACTCGGGGTTCCCTTATCACAGTTTCCTGCATTGTAAAGTTTTCGCGCCTGCTGCGCCCCGTAGGGCCTGGAATCGTGTCTCAGATTCCATCTCCGGGCTCTTGCTCCCACAACCCGTACCGATTACAGGCTTGTTGGGCCACTACCCCAACAACTACCTAATCGGCCGCAGATCCATCCTAAGGCGCCGGAACTTTCGGTCAAAGAACATTCCAGTATCTCTGACCTATGGAGTATTATCCCCAGTTTCCCGGGGTTATCCTCCACCTTAGGGCAGGTTATCCACGTGTTACTGAGCAGTCCGCCGAGGGTCTTAACCCTCTCAACTCGCATGGCTTAATCGAACCCCGATAGCAGTGACCTCTGGCAGGATCAACCAGAATTAATTTTGAAGATACGTTTCACTTCGGCACACTATCGTTATTTTTGTAATTTCATTCACAAAAGGAATTAGCGGTTATTAAACAAATTTCCGCATTGCCAATGCCAACGTCAGAACCAACACTCCCATCCGAGTGGTTTTGGCTCTCCATTAAAGAATCGAGATAACAACATGGGATTTATTCACATATAAACCCTGTTGTTTCGTTCTCAGAGAAAGACGGGAACAAACATGCTTAGCATATTAATCCACACATCTTTTTTCTCCGTAGATATTCCCCGCGATTTCAAATCACGCTTCGTTGCGTGCTTTGTATCCGGAATACTTCGGCCTTACAAAGTGGTCTTCCGTGACATATAAAGGTTGGCAAAAAACAGGGCTCATGGGTTCAACAAAAGGGGGGTCGCTGAAAAAATAACGTCATATTGCCGGTATTTTGATGGAGATTGATCATACGCGCAAAACATGATGCGGGGAGAGACACTCATAGAACAGATTTCAAAATTAAAAAATTATTTTTTTACTCACAATCACGCATCAGACACCGCGATCCAATCAGCGCATCTGCAAGAACAAGCGCAAGCATACACTCCGCAACAACAACAACCCTCGGCACAATACAGGGGTCATGCCTGCCGCCTACTGAAATTACTCTCTCATCACCGGCAGTATCAACAGTTTTCTGCTCTTTTTCAACCGAAGGAGTCGGTTTTACAGCAATTCTCACAACAATATCCTCACCTGTCGATATTCCACCGAGTATTCCACCGGCATGGTTGCTTAAAAATCCCGAACTGTCCATTTCGTCATTGTTTTCACTTCCAAACTTCTTCGATGCCTCAAAACCGTCCCCAATCTCAACTCCCTTAACAGATCCGACAGACATCATTGCAGACGCAATCTCAGAATCAAGTTTCCCAAAAACCGGACTTCCAAGACCAACGGGACAGCCGGAGGCACGGATTTCAACAATTCCCCCGACTGAATCCCCCGCTGCCTTTGCAGAAAGAATCTCATCCTCAAACCTCACCGGATCCCTTTCTCCGTGAATCTCAATAATTTCAGCCGAAACAAAGATCCCGTACTTTTCGAGAAATTTCATGGCAACCCCTCCTGCAAGGACCCTCGAAACTGTCTCCCTGCCCGAACTCCTGCCTCCCCCCCTGAAATCACGCCGTCCGTATCTGTGCTGATAAGTAAAATCAGCATGTCCGGGCCGGAATAAATCCTTCAGGGAATCGTAATCCCCGCTTATGTGCCCCCTGTTATAAACCAAAACAGCAACCGGCATTCCGGTTGTCCTGCCTTCAAACACTCCTGATAAAATCTCAGGAATATCACTTTCAATCCGCGGCGTTGAAAGAGCACTCTTCCCCGGCCTTCTCCTCTCAATAAAAGGCATCAGATCTGACTCTGAAAGTTCAATACCGGGAGGACACCCGTCTATAACAACACCAAGTGCCTTTCCGTGACTCTCACCAAACGAAGTGCACCTGAAATATCTTCCAAAAGTATTCACAAAACCAGCTCCCTTACCAAATCCGCATCAACCCTTACTCCTGTTATAAGGTAAAACTGCTCCACTGCCTGATAGACAAACATCTCTGTTCCCGCAATAGTCCGGCAGCCCAGAGACCCTGCATTAACTAAAAGTTCGGTCTCAGCAGGTGTGTAAACCAGGTCAAACACAATCATATCCTCTTTCAGCTGCTCTTTTTTAATAATCGTTCCTTTAAACTCCTCCATCCCCACAGGAGTTGCATTTACCAAAACATCCGGACATATCGAATCGAAATCATCAAATGAGCCATAAAGGCAGCCAAAATTCTCTGAAAGGGCCCTGGCCTTTGATGCATCTCTGCCAAGGACATAAACCTCCATCCCAAGTGAAATTAGTGCGTAGATACAGGCCCTTGAAGCCCCCCCCGTGCCAAGCACAACAGCCTTTTTCCCAAAATCACCCATATTCTCAAGAGGTCTTTTAACGCCAAGCCAGTCGGTGTTGTATCCGTAAAGGCCGCCGCATGAACTGACAATAGTGTTCACCGCACCTATTGATTCTGCATGGCCATCCACATAGTCAAGATTAGGAAGGACATCCTCCTTAAATGGAATTGTCACAGAAACTCCTCTCATACCAAGCGAATTTATCGCTTTTATCACATCATCCGCATTATCCTTCCAGAGATATGTGTAATGCCCGCAGATACCGCACTTTTCAAAAAGACTGTTGTAAATAACCGGACTCTTGCTGTGAAGGCAGGGATTTCCGGCAATTGCACATAAAATTCCGTTCGGGTTTTCAAGCAGAAAGCCCGATGCCGAACATACATAATAGTCAGGAATGCCTCCGCCGGAGGATACAATCTTTTCCGCAGCCTGTGCCCTTGAAACCGCCTTCTCCTCACCCGGACGGACAATTTCAAGAACTCTTCCGGAGACTTCCGCCGGACTGCCTGATGCATCAGTGCAGAAATCAGACGATCTAATGTATGCCGGCCTTCTTTTTGATATTAAAAATTCAATCTCATCTTTTGGATCTTTATTGGTCAGGGGAGGGCGGTTGCCCCTGCAGGTTCGCTCATAGGATACATCGGCAGAAACGTCAAGAAATACAACAATTGAATTTTCCTTCATATTTCGGACATTTTCATCAAAAAGAACCGCACCTCCGCCTGTTGCGACAACCAGATCGCTCTTTGGAAGGGAGGCTATCACCCGGCTTTCTATCTCCCTGAATGCCTCCTCTCCACTCTCTTCAAAGATGGCAGGGATTTTTCTCCCCGTCCTCTCCTCTATCTCGGAATCGGTATCGATAAACGGAACTTCCAGTGCTTCGGAAAGCATCTTCCCGACCGCCGTCTTTCCCGCACCCCGAAATCCTGTTAAAACCACTCTTCTAATAATCCCGCCTCCATTAAATCATCCCAGAATCCCGGGTAAGACTTTGAAACGCACTCTGCGTCCTTAATTGTAACATCACCGGTTCCAAGACCGATCACTGCACCCGACATTGCAGTCCTGTGATCGTCCTCGGGATGCAGTTCAAATCCGTGCAGATCTCCCGGGGTAATGATGATTGTGTCATCTCCCGCCTCTTCAAATCCTGCACCGCAGCCTTCGACCATACGTCTGACCGCATCAATCCGGTCGCTTTCCTTGTACTTCAGATGTGAAATACCCGATATTATGCTCCTGGTCTTTGCAAAAACGCACACTGCCGCGAGAGTCTGCACAACATCCGGGCATGATGACATGTCAATCTCAATCCCTTTTAAAATGCCTTCCGAGACTACCCTGACCGAGGATTCACCATATGAAATACTGCATCCCATACAAAGGAGTGCTTCAAGAAACCTGAAATCTCCCTGAACGGAAGCAGGATTAAGGTTATTGACAGTCACACTCCCGCCGCAGACTGCTGCTGTTGCAAACAGATACGATGCGGATGAATAGTCCCCTTCAACATGATATTTTCCGGAACTGTAAGTCCCCTGTTTAATCTCCCAGCACCCGTCGGTGTTCAAAACCACATCTGCTCCAAAGCTCTTCATCACATCTGCCGTTATGTCAATGTATGACCGTGATGCAACACTCCCTTTCGGCATAATCTCGAGAGGAATATCGGAGTACGGCCCGCAGAGCATTAACGACGATATGAACTGGCTGCTTTTGGACGCATCCACAACGACCTTTCCACCGATAAATTCTCCCGATATTCTAAGAGGCGGACATCCCTCTTCTCCAAAGTATCTGATGACTCCGCCGCTCTGCATAATGGCATCCGCAAGACCGCCTATTGGTCTTTCCATCATCCTCCTGCTTCCTGTGAGAAGGACATCTGAAGGTGATAGAAGGGAGAGGGTTGTCAGAAACCGAAGAGAAGTCCCGGAATTTCCACAGTCGATTGTAACCTCCCCCATGTCCGGGAAGACCCCGCCTGTTCCCTCAACCAGAATACTACCATCCGAACGCGAGAGCTCAACACCAAGGGCGGACAGACCTCTGCATGTTATGCTTATGTCATCCGAAAAAAGCGGTGATAAAATTTCAGACGGCCCGTCTGCAAGAGCAGCACAAATTAGTGCCCTGTGCGAGTAGCTCTTCGAGGGCGGTGCGGTAAAACTGAGATCCACCCCGGTTTTTTTGTAAAGTTTTACATCCATCGGTCATACCTCCGCTTTTTGATAACATCCAAGCTCTTTTATCAGAGAAATATCCTTTAACTCTGATAAAACCTCCCCATATCCGGCATCAGTTTCGCAGTCTATGAAAAATATATAGTTCCCGATACCCCTCTTTGACGGCCTTGACTCGATTTTTGTAAGATTCAGTTTGTATTTTGCAAAAATTCCAAGAATATCATATAAAAGACCGGGGCGATTTTCCATAGGATCAACAATTAAACTACATTTCTCTGATCTTCGGATCAACCTGCCTGTGACAGATACTCCTTCTCCTGCGGTTTTTTGAGAGTCCGGTTTTTTTATAATCTCAACAAATCTTGTCGTATTGTCAGGGGAGTTCTGGATGTTCCTGATCAAAACCGGCAGACTGTATATTTTTGCTGCTGATTCAGTTGTAATCGCTGCACCACCGACAACCGCTGCCGCTTCCTTTGCACTTTTTGAGTTGCTGCTTGTGTGTATCACGGGAACACCCAGTGATTCAATGTACCTGCTGCACTGTGCATGGGACTGCGGATGTGCATATATTACAGTTATCTTTTCTGCCCGGTGCATGGATGCCAGATGATGCCTGACCGGCATTAAATACTCGGCAACAATCAGGCATTCTGAGAGTAAAAGACCGTCCATTGTCTCACCGACACCGCCTGCCTCGCTGTTTTCAACCGGAACAATTCCCCTTGCATCCGATTTTTCAACAGCGGCAAAAACAGAGCTGATGGTAGGGAACAAAAGAATATCCTCCCCTCTCTTCCTGATCTTTTCCGCCATTTCATAACTGAAAGTCCCCTCCGGACCCAGAGCTGCTATTACCATCTCTTACTTCACCAGAGCCTCAATTACAGTATCGGTATCCTTTGTGGCCTGCGGGATATAGTCATGAAACGCCTTTTCGTTCTCATTAAAAAAAGATTCAAAAAGCTTTCTGTCCTTTGATTTAACTATATCCTTTAGTTTTCCGGCGGATTTGCAGAAGTTTTCTATTACGGTTTCGGATGCAGGATTCATCTGGAGAATGTCCCCATAAAGGGCTGCATCCTGACCCAGAATTCTCCCTATAAGCCCCATCTCAATCCTGTATACAGGACTCATTACCGGAAGTATCGCTTCAGGGGAAATACCGCTGTTTCTGATAGTGTCTGCAACAGAAAGTGTGGCAAAATGGACAAGACCCTGTACAATTCCTGTTATCCTGTCATGCTCCTCAGGAGTCATTATACAGACATCCGCACCCTCATTTCTGAAGATCTGATAAAGCATCTCCTCTGATTTCCGGTCACATCTTACAGGAGTGGCAACTATGGTCTGTCCCTTAATCCCGGAGACAGAGGGTCCGAACATCGGATGAAGACCAATGACTTTCGCTTCTGATTTGAGCATTGCCTTTACAGGTTCCAACTTTACAGAAGTGAAATCGCAGAGGATCTGATCACTGTTCATCAGGGGTGCGATCTCCTCAATCACCTTCACGGTTTCATGAATGGGGACTGAAACTATCACCACGTCACATACCCCTGCAAGATCACTGTTTGAGGGGCAGGTATTTCTGCCGGATATCAGAACCTTATGTCCGGCACGCTCAAATACTCCGGCAAACAGACGGCCCATCCCGCCAAAACCCCCGATTATTCCTACAACCAGTACATCAGACATAAGACTACTTTTCCAGTATGCTCTCGGATACGGCATGCCCGAAATGCCTTCCGCCCGATTCCGGATGACCGAGGATTCTGTCTCCGGGTTTTAAATCAACGACCGATACCGGTTTTTTGTCCTCTCCGACAAGACGGATGGTCTCGGCATTCTGGAGAACCAGTGAAATGACCTTCCCTTCATTTTCAGCTTCAACAAGGAGGAGGGGACGCTTTTCAATTTTTACCCGGCCGACCGTTGCACCGTAAGTCTTCCCGTCTTTGTCTGCAACAAGGACGCGGTCTCCGGCTTTTATCTCGGCCAGATAAGATGTTTTTCCGTTCTCCATCATGGCGTAGGCATGAACGGCACCTGCATTGACCCGGAAAGGACGGGGTGCCACATAGGGGTTTTCAAGCGTTTCTGCATGAACGAGAAGAAATGAGGAGGATGTATTCCCGACAAGCATTCCCTCACCGTCCTTCATTATTGTACATGTATCAACACATACACGGTCCCCCATGCCGACAGGAGAAACGGATTTTACAGTGAAAGCCTCCAGATCAACCAGAGCTGTTTTCTCCAGAACAACTTTTGCAACAGACATTATTACGGCCGGATTATTATTTTTCAGAAGTATCCCAGCCACTCCTTTTTCAAGGACACCAAGAGCCATTTCAGCCTCTTCCTGATTATTTACGGCGGCAATGATACGGTCAGACTGTGCCACAAGGTTTTCAAGAGGGATCACAGTCCAGTCTGTTGTTGAAACAATTACAAAGCCCTGTTTTGATTTTGATACCGCTTCGGCTTCGCTCTCCTGATCCCTTATCTCAACTTCAAAGATATCCTCACCGGGCTTTAAGTCACCGTCTGGCGCTATTGTCTTAATCCTCCCGAGCTGACGTACAAGGGATGCGTCTTCTGCCATTATTGCATCAGCACCCTGCTCAATTGCAGTAGTTGCGGCATCCTTGTCCCAGTCCCTTAGGTCAATCCAGAATTCCTTTGCCATTGCATTTACCTCAGGAATTAAGCGCCTCTTCAGGAGTTTTTTCCTCATGTACAACGGCACAGAGTGCCCTTATGAATTCAGATGGTTTTTCACGCTGGAATGAATTTCTGCCAAGAGCCACACCCGCACATCCGGCAGATATTGCTTCCGATACAGTCTTTAATGTCTCAAGATCGCCTGCCTTCTCCCCGCCCGCAACCAGTACGGGAACAGAGCATGATGACGTAATTCTCCTGAATGACTCGGGATCACCTGTGTAGCTTGTCTTTATAAGGTCGGCACCAAGCTCCTCTGCTACCCTCACACAGTGCCCGATTGCAACAGGGGATGTCGGGTCAATTCCCTTTCCACGCGGGTAGATCATGATTAAAAGGGGCATTCCCCATTTTGCACATTTCTTGGAGATTCTGCCGGCTTCTTCTATCATCTTTGATTCGTGTGATGCACCGAGATTGATGTGAATCGAGACCGCATCTGCACCAAGGGCTATCGCCTCTTCTACTGTGCATACTATTACCTTGTCATCGGGATCGGGATTCAGGGCGGTACTGGCTGAGAGGTGTACTATTAATCCGATGTCACGGCCGTGCTTTCTGTGACCTGCCTTGACCATTCCCTTGTGAAGAACAATGGCATTTGCCCCTCCGTCCGATACCTCGGAGATTACCTTTGCCATATCTCCGAGACCCTCAATCTGGCCGAGTGTGAATCCGTGATCCATCGGGATTATGACTGTTCTTTCAGTGTTGCGGTTCATTATTCTTTCAAGACGTATTGCTTTTCCAATCATTTTCTAAAATCCTCCTGTATTTATTCTGTATTTCACTTTTTGTTAAGTATCAAAACTGCTTCCTCAGCTGATCTCCCCTCATGAACAATCATCGCCGCTGCCTTTACGAATTTGTCAGGACTCTTGTGCTGGAAAGCGTTTCTTCCGATTGAAACACCGGCAGCACCGCCCTGCATTGCCCCTTCTATAAGCTTCATGGTCGATAAATCATCCGTCTTTGATCCACCGGCGATTACAACCGGGACATGACAGCCCTTTGTAACTTCCCTGAATGTGTCCGGGTCTCCTGTGTATACCGTCTTTACTATGTCTGCACCCAGTTCAGAGGCTACACGTGCGGCAATTTTTATCGAATCGATCATATTGTCGTCATTTATTTTTTTGCCCCTCGGGTACATCATTGCCAGAAGAGGCATCCCCCATTCAATGCACTCAATAGCAGTCCGCCCAAGGTCTGAAAGCATTCTCGCCTCTGATTCTGCTCCGACATTTACATGCATGGATACTCCGTCGGCACCCATCTTAAGAGCGTTCTGGACAGTGTTTACCATAACCTTGTCATTGGGATCAGGCCCGAGGTCTGTGCTTGCAGAAAGGTGAAGTATCAGCCCGATATCAGGGCCGCCCTTTCTGTGGCCGTGCAGAGCAAGGCCCATATGCCCGATAACAGCATTTGCACCGCCTTTTGCCACAAGATCCACACTTCTTTCAAGGTCTATAAGTCCCGGTATCGGGCCTGAAGATACCCCGTGATCCATCGGAACAATTACGGTTGTTCCTGTATCCCTTTTCATAATTCTTTCAAGTCTGATGTCTTTTCCTCTCATTTTCCGATTCTCTCCTGGATAATTTTTAATTTTTACAAAACCTGTACAGTGCTGACGGAAAATTCCCTTAAAAATTTATAAACCTATTCACAGGTTTTTGGAAAAATTTCCGACAGCACGACTTTCAGAATCTATACCAAAAGCCAAAGCTAAAGAAATACGCAAAAAAATAACGATAATAACCAAAAAACGCGTCCGCTATCCCGGACAAAAGTTTCAAAAGATTTTTTTCTGCGATTTTTGTGCGGGATACGGTGCCGTGGCTATCAGAGATAAAAACCCTCACCGGCAAAAAAACATTCACCACACATTAATTTATTAAAGTGTATTTTATCACGTATAAACTCATCGCCGTTATGAAGAATGATACCCCGTTCTCACCGCTTTTTATTTCTTTTTGCACTGAAAAATCCGAATATTAAAAACACAAATATCGCAGCCAGATTTAAAAACAATGGAAGGGGCATCTTTTTTAGATCAGTGTTCATTAATCCGGGAGGATTTCTCGTACTCTGCATTTCTCCCCCGCCGCTCTTATCTGCAGGCTTCTCTAAAACAGAATTATCTTCCAAAACAGGCTTTTCATCAGAAGATTTGTCAGTATTTTGTGAACAGGTCTTTTTCCCGCCCAGTGCAATCATTGTTAAATCGTATGTTTTTGCTTTGAATATGCAGTTTTCACCGTCAAAGCAGGTGTAAACCGTTTGAAAGCTCTTCCACTCATTCGTTTTACACTCATAGGAGAGGCATAGGATATCGGCAGGTATAAGATCATTTTCATCCATCCAACTCTTTGGAATTTTAAATTCATATTCAGGACTGCTGACCTGATCCTTATCCGCCCTGAAAACCTCCGGGGTTTCATACCTGTAAACCGGAACTCTCGGATCCGGGATGCCGGCGGGGAGATTCTTTTCTTCCTTTATCGTAATCAGGATCTCGGTAAGATCAGACTGCGTAAAAAAAGAAAATTCAGATAAGGAACCTTTATTCAGGCTGAAGCTTACAGAATCTCCTGCATTGAGCTTTTTGGCGGACATGACATTTGTATCTCTGTTCCCGGCATCCCCTAAAGGAGACTGTGCCTCAATATTAAGGTCCTTCTCTGTTATAGAAGAAACAACAATATATCCGTTTTTTATAATTTCAGTCTTAAGACTGCCGTTCGATGCAATAAGAGTTACATCATAAAACCCGGGGATTTCATATGAATGAACAGGATTTTTTAGTCCTTCGTCTGTTGTATTAAACCACTCGCCGTCACCAAAACTCCAGTTCCACGCTGATGCACCTTTTGAGTCATCAAAGAAAGATACTGTAAGATTTCCTGTTCCGGTCGTTTTGCCGGCATGAAAATTTGCATAAGGTTTAACGATTATATATCCGGTTTTCTCCGTTACTGACTCTCCAAACCTGCTTTTTGCAGACATTGAAACATCATAAATTCCTGGATTTTTGTAGAGATGGGAAGGCGTTTCTTCACCTGAAACGGAACCGTCTCCAAAGTCCCATGAGTATTTCGTTTCTTCTGTTTCTGATGAAATTGAAAAGTGAGTTTCTTCTCCCAAAACCGGACTCAAAGGTGATGCGTCAAAACTGCTTTTTGGAACAAATCCTTCTTCTGCAAACATAAGTTTGTTGTCGGATACAAATGCAACTGAAGGCAGATCGGATTCCGGATTGATTTTTAGCGAACTGCACATCCCGGAATCTCCCTCACTATATAAAGGAAGGATTTTCCAGAGGGAACCCTCATCTGATATGTTTTTTGAGGCAAGCATCAGATCATGCGATGTTGTGTTATAATATGAGATATGCGGGCAGTCCGAACTGTCAAAGTCAAGGGAGGTATAACCGGGAATATCAATATTTCTGCTTCCGTCAACAATCTGATTTGTCCATACCCCGCCGGCCCTAAAGGCATAGTAAAGTGATTTGTCAAAACTGCGTGTATAACTAATAGAAGGATTACCGCTGCTGTTTAGGTCAAGAGAACAAAAAAATCCATAACCTTCCGAATTTTTTACAGATTTCTCACTCCATTTTTCACCATCAAATTCCGCATATATGAGCTTTATTTTATTAATTCCGTATAAAGAATACGAATATACAATAGAGGGCATTTTTGTTGCGGGGTTTATCGATAGAGATGAAAACTGACCTGAGCTGTCACCATAGCTGGAGGAGAAGAAAGAGAACCAGTTTTCGTCTTCTCTTTTATATAAGGAGAGCTTGTTTGAAATATTTGAAAAAGATATGTAAGGGGTTTGATCCTGAACTGCCTTTATTGAGATGCTTTGAAGAACGCCCACATTATTGTCAATCATTTCAGTGCTTTCGACTCTGCCGTCTTTTATCAGGCTATAGTATATTTTGCCCCTGGAGAGAGTTTGGTTAACTGAATAACCGATACAGTGGCCATTTCCAGATTCATCAAAATCAAATGAGATCGAACCGGTCGCTAAAATTCCCGTATCGAGAGGCTCCTGCCAGCCTTCATCATAATATCTGTAATAAAGATGTTTGCCTTCAGAATCGGTATATAAAATTGCAGGATTTTTGGTTACTGGGTTATAAGCAAGGGAGCATAATGAACCCGAGTTGCCATTATCAACTATCGTAAAATTCCATCCGGTCTGAAGCGATGAAACAGATGGAACCATTATAGGAAATATCAAAAACAATAACAGTAAAATGAGAAACCAATCAGAGCGTAAAGCCATTATTCTTCACGTTTTTAAATTTAACAAACCCTATTATATATATTATTTGATTTTTAACAGAAGATAATGTAAGAAACAGACACAAGCCACACTGCCCGTGCATATATTTCATGGAAATAACCACTGAGGTTTTTACCGGATGACACATAATGCCACCCGGTCAGGACTGGAGTATTTTTGGATTGTTCTGGTTTTTGGTATTTTTTTGGAGGTTATTATTCTGGTTTGTTACTATCTGGTCTATCGGGTGTTATGCAGGCTTTGAGACAATTTTTTCCCAATTTCTAATTTCCTGATAACACTCTGATAACTAAGTTTCATCCCGGACTATATATATGAAGTAAATGCTCCGGTTTAACACATATAACAACAGGGTTCAATTGATGTATTAAAATATACCGTGAATGATTCAGGTTAGATATCTGTGATTTTAAATGAAAAAACAAAAAAAGGGAGCTCCTAAAAAAAGGAGAAATGATCCCTTATGGCCTTTTTTTAAAACTGACTTGTTATTATTGTAATTTTCGTATAATGGAGGTTATACAATGCTGGTCTGTTTCGGTGTCACTCCGGGGACTTAAAAAAGGACATCCCTTTTTTATTTTAGTCTCCCGGCAACACTCTGATAACTAAGTTTCATCCGGGACTATATATATGAAGGAAATACTTTCGTTTATCACATTTAACAGACCGGTTCAACTAATGTACCAAAAATTAAACCCTGAATCATACCAGTATTAAAACGTAATTTTTAAAGAGAACAAATGTATTAAATCCACAAACTGAATGGATTTTTCCTGAAAAACAGGAGTCTCCAATTCAGTTTTAACTGGTTTGAAAAAACTGGTTTTTTGGTTTGTTATTATTACACTAATCTGGTATTTTCTGGTTTTTGGAGTTTATTATGCTGGTTTACAATGCTGGTCTGTTCCGGTGTCATCCGGCGATTTGAAAAAACGGAATATTTCCATATTTTATCAAATCCCGGCAACACTCTGATAACTAAGTTTCATCCGGGACTATATATATGAAATAAATACTCCCGTTTATCAGGTTTAACAAAACGGTTCAATGCATGAAACAAACAGATCACTGCCGAAATATTCGATTTTAAAATATCACGACAATATTTGTGAAATCACGGACTGAAAACAATACTGAACTGTTTTCATATGGCATTTTTTCTATATTCCATATGATGAGATGATGTAGTATAACCCGAACATCACCAGAAAAACTCCGCATAAGATGATTATGTATCCGTATATTTTTGTGTTCATCATGTTTTTCCCACGTGACGTACATGTTGAAACAGCTGAAAACCAGCATAGATCAGACATCCAGTGACCTGTTATAAATGCAGCCGCAAATATGGTGCCTGCCTTTAATCCGTCAAGGAGAAAACCGCTGCCTACCGTAAGCCACCATATCCAGAAGTAAGGGTTTGAGGCTGAAGTTATAATGCCGGCCAGATAAGGATTTGTAACAGAAACGGCCTCTTCTCCGGGTAAAACCGGTGAAATCCCACATTTTATGTTTAATATTCCAAAGACTATTAGTGCCACACCGCCTGCAAACCCGATTATATTTGTATATTCCAAAAGGAAAATCGAAAATCCGTAAATTATGACTAATCCAAAAAATGCCTCTATTAGCATATGGCCTGCGGAGATTTTAGGTCCTGCCACCCATCCGGTATCAAGAGAGGACTTAATGGTAGCAATCAGTGTGGGCCCGGGGGCAATTGCACCGGTAAGACCGATTATAAACGACAATGCAAAAAAACCCGTTAATGACTCCATTATTTTCCACCTTTCGACCAGATATCCCTGTTCATACCTCAATCCTTAAAAATTGTGACGATAATATTTTAGATCCACCTAAAATGAACTTTTCTTAAAGATAATCTGAATAAATATAATATGAAAATAATTTTTCAGAAATTTGACCTTTTATAATACTTTTTGATATCCCTAATTACGATGATAATTCAAAACCGAAGGTTCCTGCACACGACACAATTTTTCAGGTCACGTTTAAATAATATACATCTCATTTTATTTTTGCCTGACAAAATTTATTATACTTTTAATTGTATTTAAGGAATTTAAGAACAACCGGGGGGTTTAAAATTAAATCATTTGAAGTAAAACTGGAGGGATTTTCGCCGGATGATGTAATGGATCATCTAAAAATGATAGATGCGAAAAAGATCAGAGCTGTCAAATCGAAAAGAGAGATGACCGGCGAGAAGAGGAAATATACAGAAAAATATTCTGATAAAAAATTACAAATTCCCGGAGTATCATTCAATGTTGAAGATTCAAACGGGGTTTTCAGTGACATTGAGGAACTTTTAATTGCACTGCTAAAAAACGGGGAAGACGAACTTCTTGTAATCCTCTCATCCACAGACGGCTCGAAGATTGCAATGCCCACAACTCTTCCAAAAAAACAGAGAATTGCGATGATGAAAGTTTTTACAGATTATTGCCGGGAAGAGAGAATACAAATCAGTGTTGAATGAGATTTCTGTAAAATTTCATATATTCAATCCTCAGAAAAAGAAGAAAAACTGCAAAAACCCCTCTGAATTAAATAAACAAAATATATTGGATATCTCCTGAAGTTGTATGATATTTGGCTCTGCCAAAAACGTAAACGATAATACCTAAACGTAATTTCAGGGTAAATACCTGCCTTTTTCCTGGATTACCAGATTATCAGAAATATATTATACTCAATTGTCCTTTATGCCAGAAAATGAGATGGGAACATGAAAGAATTTAAGCAGATTATAAGCCTGATAATTTTGGGAATTGTCATAATTCTTGTTTTTTCAGCTTCGGGTTGCTTAGGAAATGATAAGGAAGGCACAAGTTATAGCGGGGCAGGTCCGGAAAGTCAAAAGGGCGGCGGTTTTGGTGATGAAACCGGGAAAATTCTCCAGGAAATAAGTATTCTTCCGACAGGTGAACTAACCGAAGAGGAGGAAAGTGATATTCTCTATATTGCAAAAGAAGAAAAACTGGCCAGAGACTGCTATCTTGACTATTATGAAAAATGGGGCTATAAGGTTTTTTCAAACATTGCAGAATCCGAACAGACCCATATGAAAAATCCGTTTTTCCTCTATTTTTTCACCATCTGTTGAAATCTCATAATTTCAGGAGATCAAATACATATCGTGAAATGCCCGGACAAACATTTCCGCATCTTTTGAAAAACTCCGTTTCAAGCCCTGCTCCCCTGAATCTGCAAATTTTTTCATCTTTTTCATTGTCAGGTATAAACGTGTATAAATGAATTTTTCCGCCGGTTTTAACAACATCCAAAACGGTGTCAACAATATTTTCCATTCCGTACGCTGCCGGAACTATCGCACGGTCAAATTCAAAATCAAAAATACGGGCCAGATCGCATGCATCCCCGTTCACAACATCGATATTTCCACTGACTCTGTTAAGCACTGCATTTTTTCTTAAATAGCGGCATGCAACAGGATTCTTTTCGAGACAAACCACAGATGCCCCAAAGGATGCCGCCGGAACTGCAAAAGGGCCTGCACCTGAAAAAGGGACTATAACATCTTCACCCGGGGAAACCATAGATGAAACACGTCTCCTCTCAGACAAAAGCCGGGGATTGAAAAAAACCCGGGCAAGATCAATATTATAGATGAATCCAAACTCTTTGTGTGTCGTAACGGTTTTGTTTTCACCCCAGATCACCTCAAAACCCGGTGTTCTGAAATCACCCTCAAGCATTGTCCTCTTTAAAAGAACGGTCTTTATATTCCGCCTGCTCTTTGCAATTGCCCTGCCTGTTTCATATTTATTGTGCAACTGATCAGACGGCAGGGAAATAACTGCAATATCCCCAAGAACATCAAAGTGCTTTGGAAGTATTTTGCCTTTATCTTCTCTTAATCTCTCTTTTTCGTAATGATTTATTATTGGTTTCATTTTTGAAAGCCTTTTTAATTATATATATTCCACCGGAAAAACGTCTCTATAAAATATGAAAACTCTCGCTTGAACCTTTTTTTTAGTTTTTGCAAAAGATTTTCGTTAATCTGTTCAGGAGAATATAGACCAGGGCTGAAGTGATTATCCCATTTAAAGGGGGTATCCCAAATCCGGGAAGGGCAGCAAGACATCCTGCAATGTAGGCCATGAGACCTGCATAGTTAAAATCAGGATATAGGCCATCTTTTTTCTCTGATAGCTTTTCATATGCCCCTTTTCTGACAAAAAAGAAGTCTGCCATAATTATTCCACCGATTGGCGGTATCAGGAGACCAAGCCATTCCATATAGGGAATCAGCCATTCATACATCCCGAGAATCGCAATAACCGTCCCTATCCCCGCACCTGCAAGTGTAATCGCACGCCTGCGGTTTGTGTTAAGAAGATTGCATCCGGCAACAGAGAAGTTGTATATTGTGTTGTCCTGTGTTGTCCAGATGTTTGCAAAAAGCATTACAATTCCAAATAATAAAAGCCCCTGAATTGCAAGAATATTAACAATATCTGATTCCTGATACACAAGGGCGCCTATCGCACCTCCGAAAAGCATCAGGCCATTTCCTATAAAAAATGCGATAACGGATGCAGATACAGCCTCTTTTTCTGTTCTTGCAAACCTCGTCCAGTTGGTCGCCTGTGTACCTCCGGAAATGAAAGTCCCGACAACGATTGTTATCGCCTGTCCAACTCCCATCGCCTCCATTGGTATGATTTTAAAAAGACCTGATATCCCTCCGGCATCTGATATTGCAACCCACATACTAAAAATCAGCAGAATGACAATCAGCGGAACAGAGATTTTAGAAAGCCACTCAAGTCCCCTGTACCCTATATATGCGGTCTGGCAGAAGGCAAAGCCAAAAAAAATCATCAGCAGAATCTGCCATGAATCATCAAGGCCCAGTAGTGATGAGAGAACTATTGCAATCGTTGCTGTCCCCCATGCATACCAGCCCACCTGGGTTGCTGAGAGAAGAAGATCGGCCCACTTGCTCCCGAGCCTTCCAAAACAGAATCTGCCCATCAAAACAGTGTTAAGGCCGCTCTTTGAGGCAATATATGAAAGAATGGCAACATAAGCCGAAAGCAGGATATTTCCTGCGACAATTATCAAAACCAGATCAGGCCATATTTTAAAGGACACACCAAGTGTCCCCCCTGCCCACATTGTCGCAGAAAAAAAGGTGAAACCTAAAAGAACACTCAGTATAGACGAAAAGCCGTGTCTTGCATCATAAGGGACTTCCGAGAGCGGATAATCCTCTACATTTTCAGTTTCGCTCATTATTGTAATTCCGGATAAACCCGGGCAGTCGCAAAAATTCCCGCTGTTTATATGTTAGACAATCTGCAGTCTCCAATATATTTGTCAAAAGATTTCTTATAACATTGAGTTGCAATTAGCTCTTTAAAATGCTTTATCGTAAAATCCCAAAAACCGGAGATGAACTCTCCATCCTAGGATACGGATGTATGCGGCTTCCGGAGAAAAACAAAAAGATCGACTGGGAAAGAGCGAAAAAACAGATCAGATCTGCAATTGACAACGGCGTAAATTACATAGACACTGCCTGGCCGTACCATATGGGTGAGAGTGAATCGTTTTTGGGAGAAGTCCTAAAAGACGGTTACCGTGACAAAGTCCGGCTTGCAACCAAACTTCCGGTATGGCTTGTAAAAAACAGGGATGATGCAGACTTTTTTTTAAACGCACAGCTCATAAAACTTCAGACCAAAACGATTGACTACTACCTCCTCCACAATCTTGACAAAAACAGCTGGGAAAAGGTAAAAGCACTTGGACTAACGGATTTTCTCGACACCGCAAAGAGAGACGGCAGAATCAGGTATGCAGGTTTCTCCTTTCATGGCGATCCCGACACATTCAGAGAGATTGTCGACTCTTACGACTGGGAGTTTTGCCAGATTCAGTATAATTTTCTGGATATCGAAAACCAGGCAGGAAAACAGGGCCTTTTGTACGCGGCAGAAAAAAACCTCGGCGTAATCATAATGGAGCCTCTCAGGGGAGGGGCTCTTACCAGGAATGTGCCTGCCGGCATAAAGGAGATCTGGGAGAGGGCGGATTTTGGCGACACTCCTGCTGAATGTGCTCTCAGATGGATATGGAATCACCAGGAGGTTACAGTCGTTTTATCAGGCATGAATGAGGAGGAGCACATAAAAGAAAACCTGAATACCGCGTCCGGTTCATACCCGGGAATACTCTCAAATAAAGATATTCTCCTCGTGGAAGAGGTGCGTAAAAAATACATGGAGCTTATGAAAGTCCCCTGCACCGGATGCCGCTACTGTATGCCGTGTCCATCCGGTGTGGATATTCCGTCATGCTTCGATATCTACAATTCATACCATCTCTCAGGCGACAGAAAATCCGCACAGTTCATGTACCTTGGACGGCTCGCAGGTGTTGCCGGGGACAAAGCTGGTGCTTCACTTTGCACAAATTGTGGAAAGTGCTTAAAAAACTGCCCCCAGCATATCAATATTCCAAAGGAGCTCAAAGAAGTCAGCGCAGAGTTTGAAGGCCGCCTGACAGCTTTAATCGTGCCTTTTGTAAAATTTTATTTTGAAATAAAAAGGCGTTTAAAACATTAAATAAGCCTACATTATATTTTTTCAGGGATTCATAAAAGGTTATGAAAGGCTACTTTATTCTGCCTGAGACTTAACTTTTATATCCTCTAAAGGCAATTTTCAAGACATACATTATGACCGGGGATCGGGGAATTTCCAGTACAATTCATAAATTTAAATCTTATTTAGAGTCACGGACTCAATTAAAAAACAGGGGGTAATTAATTGTCAGATAATAAACGGGAAGCTTCATACATTGAACTTCACAGAAACGGAACTCTTAAAGAGAGGGAATGGAAGGCAAAACTCTGCCTTGAAAACTGTCGTCTCTGTCCCAGAAAATGCGGCGTTGACAGAACTTCAGGTGAAGCGATGTACTGCAAAGGAGGGGAACTTCCAAAGATAGCAGCTTTTGGTTCTCATTTTGGAGAGGAAGAGGTGATATCAGGAACAAGAGGCTCGGGAACTATTTTTTTCACCGGCTGTACCCTTAGCTGTCTTTTCTGCCAGAATTATGAGATAAGCCACCTTGGAGAAGGCAGGGAATACCAGGAAACAGACCTCTCCTCAATGATGCTTGATCTTCAGAAGGCAGGCTGTCACAACATAAATCTTGTATCCCCTACCCATTTTGTTCCCCAGATTATCGGGGCTCTGAACAAAGCCGCAGAAAAAGGCTTTAATTTACCTCTCGTCTACAATGCAGGGGGATATGAGAATGTTGAGACAATCAGGCTTCTTGACGGCATAGTTGATATATACATGCCGGATATAAAATTCGGAGATGACAAAACTTCCAGATTCTTATCGGATGCGCAAAATTATACGCATCATATGAAGGCCGCGTTAAAGGAAATGTACAGGCAGACAGGTGATCTTGAACTGGATGAAAACGGGATTGCAAAGAGAGGACTATTAATCCGGCATCTTGTCCTTCCAGAAAATCTATCCGGAACAAACGAAGTATTCCGGTTCATTTCAGAGGAGATCTCAAAAGATACATACGTAAGCATAATGAGTCAGTACACTCCGGCAGGGAACACGGATTTCCTAAAATCCACAGGCCTTTTTAGGAAAATAACCGATAATGAATACAGAGAGGCAAAAAAAACAGCACATTCTTACGGTCTTCACAGGGGATTTTCATAAAATAAGTGGATGAAAATAATTTCCCGAGGCATTCTCTGATGAAATGGAAATCCCATTTTCAAACAAAATTCAATTAAAACGGGGAAGGCAATATCTCATCACGTTTGCAAACTGATTTGCACGTAAAAAAAGCGGTCGTAAGTTATGGAAGAACAATATTCTCCTGAAATTTCAGACATATACGAGTTAAAGGCGGAAAGTCTTTCAGTTGCGTTCGAAGGAAAAAAAATACTCTCAAATGTTTCCTTTGATGTAAAGAAAGGGGACTGCATTGCCCTTACAGGTCCTTCAGGCTCGGGTAAAAGCACAATTTTGAGATGCCTTAACAGACTCAATTCAAATTACTCAGGCAAGATCAAGCTACGCGGAAAAGATATCTCACTCTGTGATCCTGCAACCGTCAGGAGATATATAACACTCACAGGACAGATACCGGCAATGTTCCCGGGCACAGTCCTTTTTAACCTTCAGTACCCGTTTAGCTTTAAAGCCAACGCAAATATCAAAAAACCTGATTTTAACAGTCTTTTAAAAAGCGTGGGCCTCCCGTCCGAATTTCTTTTCATGGATGCGGAGAAGCTTTCAGTCGGAGAACAGCAGAGAGTTGCAATTGCAAGGGCACTTGCCCTCTCACCAAAAATACTTCTTCTTGACGAGCCGACCGCCTCACTTGACGAGATCTCAAAATATGTCCTGGAAGACCTTATCATAAAACTGAATACTCAAACCGGAATTACAATCATCTTTGTAACTCATGACAACAGTCAGGCAGAAAGGGTGGCAAAAAGAATTTTCAGAATTGAAGACAGGCGTCTTCGGGAAATTTTATGATTGAGGATGCATACAACCCTGTTTTGGGGATATGGAATCTAATATTCTCTTTCGTCCTGATTATTATTGTAATCGCAATATCACATAAAGTCAGGCTTGAGATCGAAAAAGAGATACTGATTGCAGTTTCAAGGGCGGTTGTGCAGCTGATGGCGGTTGTAATTGTTATTGCCGCAATATTTGAAACAGGCAGCCTGGCACTTGTCTTTGCAGCCCTTTTTGGCATGCTGCTTTTTGCCGCCAAAAACTCGGCAGACAGGGCGGATAAAATAAAAGATCCGATGCATATCACCCTGCCGGCCATAGGTGCCGGTGCCGGATCAATTATCCTGATACTGATTATAATGGGTGTAATCCCTCTCAAACCCGAGTATCTTATACCAATAGGAAGCATGGCGATAGGCGGAACAATGATAGTCTGCTCACTTGTCCTCAACCGGTACACAGCAGAGCTCTCATCCCATAAGGCACAGATAGAAGCCGCATTATGCCTTGGTGCAGAAAATGGCGAGGCTCTTATGCCACACGTCCGTCAGAGTGTCAGGGCATCTTTGATTCCTACAATAGACAGGCTGAAAACTCTCGGAATAGTGATTCTTCCAGGAGCCATGGCCGGCCTAATAATAGGAGGAGTAAATCCAATCTGGGCAGCTGAATATCAGCTTGTAATTATGTTTATGATATTCTCATCAGAGACCCTTGCATCGGTAATTGCAGTAAAACTGCTTGAAAAGAGATTTGATGTAAATAAAATCTGATTTATTGAAAAAACGGTCTTTTTTTTTGTAAAATACTGCCTGCGGATCATATTTTCAGAGGACAGGATTCAAATCATAAAGAGTACTAAAAGATTATCATGGGGAGGATTATCGATTATAATGAATTCTGGAAACTTGCTGTTAAAAGGCGTCCCTCATTTAAAAAGGAAGAGGACGATCCCGGCGCCTCATGGGATAAACGAGCCGATTATTATGACAGTTCTGTAAGGGAAAACCTGACACATACCCTGAAAGACATTTCTTTTCTCGATTTAAAACCGGATGACACCGTTCTGGATGTGGGTGCAGGAACCGGCCGTCTGGCAGTCCCAATCTCTGCAAAAGTGAAAGCGGTGACTGCAATAGATCCCTCTGCAAGAATGCTCATGTATCTCAGGGACAACATGATCGAAAGCAAAAGGAGGAACTGCCGCTGCGTTCAGAAAAGGTGGGAGGATGTCTGCCTGAAAAAAGATCTTGACCCTCATGATGTAGTTATATCAGCCTTTTCGATGGGTTTTGCCGATGCCAGATGGGCCCTTGATAAACTGCACAGGGCATCAAAGCGAATGGTGTACATATACTGGTTTGCAGGGAAAAGACGCGATGACGAATTTTTAAAATATATCGCAGATAAGATGGGCAAAAATAATGTCGAAAAGCCTCACTTCCCGGATTATATCTGTATAATGAATGTCCTCCACGATATGGGCATATATGCAGATTTAAAAATATATCAATATGAATGGCATAATACCTACAGAAACATCGAGGATGCCGTCTCAAAAGCACTCCTGAACAGAAGGATTACTGCAGATGAAAAAAGTTACGCATATGAATACTTTGAAAAAACACTTAAAAAAGAAGAAAACGGACTCTATAGCCAAAAAATAAAAACATCAACTGCCCTGATATCATGGAATGTTGAAGAAACATCCTATACTTCCGATTTTGTCTGAAATTTCAGGTTATAAGCGGTTTTTTAAAAATTTTCCACCCGTAATCAAAAAGCCATTATATGGTCTTCGTTAAGATGAGGATATAAACTTTATTTAATTATTTGAACCGGAAATAAATATCTAATATATAAATATATTTAATCGCCATCTGGAAATCGTAAACAAAAATACTGTTTATTTTAAGTTGAAAGATTCATTTTATTGATACAGACCGGAATAAAAATAATCAATATTTTCTCATAAATCCTAAAATAATTGAAATATATCTTATATTTTGAAAAATGAAGAAAAAAGAATCAGGGGGCATGCTGTCTCTGTGAAATATTATTGCATTGCAGATGAGATGTGCAAAGACTTTATACAGATAACGTCATAACTATTGTTGGTGGTTGTGCCGGATAATATAGTCCGGTGAATTTTTCAAATGGGGGGTTTATAGGCATATCAAAATCTGACCGTGTCATAGACCAATAATCACTTATTTTAGATTTTTTTAAGGATAATCTGATTTAATCCTAAACACTTTAATGAAATTTAGAGGAAGTTTTTTTCATAATGATTCTGAAAATGACTGCAAAGGCACAAGAATAGCTTTTTTCACAGTCTGCATAAAAAAATTAAAATTTAAAAATTATGCTGCATTCAGATTGGAGTGAAGCCAAGAGCTTCATTTGTCATTTTTATTGACTCTGCAGGATCAACAACCTCACCTGCCATTGCCCTTATGGCATCCACTGTCTCAACAACAACATCAGCTTCCTGGTGGATTGCCTGGAAGAAATAAAGTTCTGTTTCATTCAGCACTGATACAGATTCTTCAAATATACATGATTCCCAGAGATCCGCACGGGGTCTGCCCAGGTCTGATGCATATTCCTTGATCTCTGCCGTGCTTGTAATGCCAAGCCCTTCTCTTACAAGCCCTATCCTCGGATTTGCTTCAATCAGTTCAAGTACACGCTCAACTGTCGCCGGATTCTTAAGATCCATCTGGACAACATGCATGTGCATGAATGTTGTCGGAACAATCATTGCAGTGGTTACTATGTCAATATCAGGGATCACTGTCAGAACATCCGGCCCGTGGTGTGACGGAATTGTGACAGGGTTTAAGACTACCGCATCAACAGGCCCTTTCTTGATTCCACCCGGATCCGATCCCCTCCTTACCATTGTGGCACGTACTTTGTTTACGCCGAACTCGTTTTTGATCTCGTTTATGATACGGCATAATCCTGTGGTGTTGCATGAAACCACACGGACAAACTGCCTCCCGACAGCCTCTTTGTAATTACACGATGAATTGAAGGAAAAGCCTGCCAGTTCGTGCTTTTCTCCTCCTTCCCATGCCGCTTTTTTGCCGTATTTTTCATAAAGGGCTTTGTTTTTCTCACCGACCCCCCCGGGTGTTGCATCAACCACAACATCAGCCTTTTGGATCATCTCCTCAACACTCCCGGCAACCTTTATTCCGGCAGCCTCAAATGCCTGCTTTTTTGAAATGTCTGCAATATAAAGAGGATAACCCCTCTTATTTGCGACTAGTGCCTCACTGCTCGGTCTTGTTTTGGAAACCCCGATTATTTCCATATCTTTCTGGGCACTGACTGCATCAGCTACCCTCTTTCCGATGGTGCCATACCCGTTGACTGCAACCTTTATCATTGCTCACTTGTTTGATTTGTTCTATGATAATAATTACATCTCAAATCCCGTTAACAGGGGATTTTGAAAAGATGATACTCTGTCAAAAAATCGCCTTATATTCTGCAACACGGGTATCAGACTCGTTAGAAAAGAGAAAATCGAAAAATAAGACAGTGCGCCTCTTAATCGCGCCCGCCTTTTGCCGTAAAATCAGATAAAATGCCAAAGCCGCCGGGGAAAAGAAAGGGAAAAAGGACTCTGGAAATATGATATATCAGATTAGATTCTAATTTTATTGTATGAGAAAATCAATAACAATATTTCTCTTAATTGCACTTCTTGCACTTGGCGTACAGGCATCTTCTGCCGAATCGCAGGTTTCCGAAGAAAATCATTCTGAATGGATGAAAATAATATCAGTTGATGACGGGCAGCTGTCTTCAATATGGCAGCTTTCAGACGGCAGTTTTGTAGCAGGGGGAAGCGATGCAAACGGGCGCCTGCTAATAGGTATGACTGACACGGGAGATATTGCATGGAAAAAAAATATCCCCGGAGGAGATGAGAACGGAACAGTCAGGTTTGTTGAATCATCACCCTCAGGCGGCCTTTACCTGTTCACCGATGGTGAAAACCTGATAAAAACAGACATGAAAGGAGATGTAGAATGGACATATCATCAGGCTTTCGGAGTCGTTACCTCAGTTGAGATTACACAAGCCGGGGATGTCCTTCTTGGAGGTGATTATTACCAGTCATTCCTGACAATGGTCGGAAAAGACGGGGCTGAACTATGGAACAGATCACTCGGAGGGCCTGAAAGCGGAGGACAGTTCAGGATTACTTCTGCGCAGAGTGTTCAGGATAATGGATTTATTATAGCCGGCTACGTGAGCCCGATAATCGCAGGCGGGGAGTATACAGGTTTTATTCTCAGAATCGACAATGAGGGAAACCAAATCTGGGCAAACCAGTATAAAGGTGATGATGCAGGATTTATTCTGACAATCACACCTTCATATGATGATGGTTTTGTTGCAGGCAGAATCAAGTTTGATGAAGCCTCACTTTCAATAAAAAAAGATGAAACGCCAACAGTCGCTTACCTCATGTTCATGGACAGTGAAGGAAAGGTAACAGAAGAGAAACCCATGCCGGGTCTTGATATGATCTATTACATAACAAAGGGACCTGAAAACAGCTATTACCTTCTTGGACTGTACCATAACAGCGTTACTGACAGGGATGAATTCAAGGTATTAAGAACGAATTCAAAAGGAAATATAATCTGGGAAAAGCCTTTTGAAAATACAAAAATAACATCTGTTAAGACAACATCAGACAGCGGAATAATTCTTGCCGGAATTGATGAAAATACAAATCAGAGTATAATTATCAAGATGGACGCAAAAAGCGATGCAAAGGATGTGCCCGGATTCGGTTTTATTTCAGGCCTTTTTGCAATGACAGCAGCAGGTCTTTTTGTTGCAGTCAGAAGAAAATAATTCTATTTTTTTGTATTTTTAAAAGAACAATTCTGAATTAAAAGGAGGAGTGTTGCTTTTTAAATCTTCGTAATATTTCAGCTTCTCTGAGCTATGAAAATTTAAAAGAGCCCTGGTTCCTTTTTTAATGGAATAAGATTAATTTTTGGGTACGTGTGTTTTTTGTTTTTCAGTATGGGGGTGGAGTTTATAGGAGTTTTATTCCGGCCACACCTTTTTTGAGAGGTATAGTGGTTTGTCTGGTTTTCCTCCTGTTAAACCCGGATTATGTTGCAGCTAATCCGGAGAATAAGGAGAATTCATTGATAATTTGCCTTGTTATGGAGTTTTTGTGCATATTACCAGGAGTGGCCGGAAGGCAATCTCACTTTTTGCAATTTGTAGAGGTTTCCAGGGCACTGTTGGAATGCCACTGGTATTGCGTTAAATAGGTTGTAAATAATAGTATATAATACCTCCCCCCAATGCATGGCATTGACCAAAGCGTTGTGAAAATCCATAACGCTGAGGATAACGAAAGCAATAAGTAATGCCTGAAAAAAACTAAAATAAGAGATAATGAACGTCTACGCTGATGAACTCTCAAAAATCCTTGATATTCTAAAGGGCAACCCCCGCGGAATGTCAGTAACAGACATCGCAAACCTGGTTTCTGTTAACAGGAATACTGTCTCAAGATATCTTGACATGCTGAGAATATCAGGTCAGGTCGACATGAAAGCCTATGGAAAGGCCAAGGTTTTTTTTATATCACAAAGAGCCCCGGTCTCCGCGATGATCAACTTTTCTTCAGATATGGTCGTTGTAATAGACAGCGATTTACGTATCGTTCAGGTTAACGACTCCCTCTGCTCCCTTCTTGATATAAATGATGAAAATATTGTTGGAAAGGAGATCAGAAATTCACCTCTCGTGGGACTTGATCATCCCCTGATCAACGAGAGACTAAAAGCCGCCCTTGAAGGTGAGGAAACAGTTGATGAGATCAGAATAGTAAAGATAGACAGGGAATTTTTTTATAAAACCCGAATAATCCCGACAGTCCTCAATGACTCCACCCCCGGAGTTACAATAATGCTTGAGGACATAACGGAAAAAAGAGAGGCGGAAGAGGCACTCAGGGAAAGCGAGCAAAACTTCAGGGCACTTGTGGAAGAGATAAACGATGCCATCTGGAATATCGATGAGGAAGGCCGGTTCATTTATGCAAGTCCCCGTACCAGGGATATATTAGGATCTGATACAGGCGAAATCATAGGATTTCCGCTCATGGATTACCTTGAAAGCAGTTGTGCAGCACAGTTTGAAACTGCAATCAAAAATGCAAAAGATACAAAAAAATCCCAGCTAATAGAATGTCTTTTTAAAAATTCAGAGGGAAAGTCTATAAAAACCGAATCCAGCATATGCCCGAGGTTTGATGAACTCGGATACCTTACCGGTTACAGAATCGTAAGCCGTGATATATCAGAGAGGGAAAATGCAGTAACTGCCCTTTTTAAATGGAAATCATTTCTGGGCTCCATTGTCCAGAACATACCTGCAATGGTACTTGTCAAGGAAGTTACCCATGGTACATACATATTTTTCAATAAAAGTGCCGAGGACTTTTTTGGAATCTCCAGAGATGATTCTGTCGGAAAAATGGGCTGTGAATTATTCCCGGACAGAATTACGGAATATCTTATTTCAGGGGACAGGGATGCGATAGCAGCCGGGAGCCCTGTATTATTACCGGAAATCTCAATAAAATCCGCAAATAACAGTGAAAGAATCATAATGTTCAGGAAAGTCCCGATATTCGGCCGTGACAGAAAACTGGAGTATATTATGACTATCGGGGAAGATATTTCCGAACAGAAGACTGCTGAAGCCGAAATACTAAGCCAGCGTGATCAGGCACAGAGCTATCTGGATGTCGCGGGTGTAATGATTGCAGTTGTCGGTTGCGATGGAAAAATTAAAAGTCTGAACAAAAAGGGCTGTGAATTCCTCGGCTATAATGAGGAGGATATTGTCGGTTCGGACTGGTTTTCAACAGTTGTACCAAAAGAAAGAGGCTTTGATCTGAAAAAGAAATTTGAATCCGCAATATCCGGGGGCTGTGTTCCAAAATCCGGCGAAAAGGGTTTTGTTCTTACAAAACAGGGAGAGGAGATAGAAGTCGTATGGCACAATACATACCTCAAAAACCAGGACGGCGGAATAATCGCAATGGTTTCATCGGCAGCAGAGCTGAACTGAATATATTTTTCAGAAAAATATTTATTTATAACTTTTACATCTTACACAATATATTTAATTTTAATGATATCATTTTGGAATCTTCACATATATTACTGGCCCGATAAAATATACCAAAACAGCAAGTCTTATAAAAATATGAGGAGGATTTCTATAAACCCCCCTCAACCACAAGTACTTTATTTTCCCAGATCGATCTTTAATTCATGAGTAATTTCACTAATTTTGCAATAAAAAGTGAATATGAGCATATTGCTGAATTGGGAGATCGATTGGGTGAAGTTGAAAAGATGATTGACTGGGAACAATTCCGCCCTATCATCAAAGAACTATATACAAACCAAACTGAAATTGGAGGCCGTCCAAATCTGGATGAGGTTCTGATGATTAAGATGCTCGTCCTTCAGCAATGGCACGGTCTCTCTGATCCTGAACTTGAAAGACAGGCTAATGACAGGATTTCTTTCAGACAATTTTTGGGTTATCCCTTAAAGATACCTGATCGTTCTACTATCTGGCTTTTTCGTGAAAGACTATCCAAATCCGGAAAAGATTCTCTAATTTGGAATGAATTACAGCGACAACTGGATCTTAAAGGTCTTTCAATTAGAAAAGGTATGATTCAGGATGCAACATTTATTCACTCAGATCCCGGACATACAAGAGTTGATACTCCAAGAGGAAAAGAAGCAAAGACCAGAAGAAGTAAGGACGGTACATGGACAAAGAAAGGAGGGAAATCTTACTTTGGATATAAGCTGCACGTAATTATTGACAGTGATTATGATCTGATTCGAAGGATTTGTACTACTACTGCATCTCTACACGACAGTCAGATTGATTTATCTGATATTGATGAAGTTGTTTACCGGGACAGAGGCTATCAGGGAGCTGAATGCAAAGGATACAATGCCACAATGTTGAGAGGAGCAAGAGACCATCCAATAGGTATCAGAGACAAACTTCGTAATAATAGAATCAGCAGGAAAAGATCCAAAGGGGAAAGACCATTTGCTGTGATTAAATCAGTTTTTGGATCAGGCAGTGTAAAAGTAACCGATTTGAAAAGAGTGCGGGTGAAAAATATGTTTTCAGCATTTTGTTTTAATCTCTATCAAATGAGAACAATTTATGGACATTGATCAAAGAGCGATAGCTATCTGAAATTGAAAGAAATATTCAAAGAAATGAAAAAATAAATCGGAAGAACAAACCTTTGATCTTATTGATTCAGTAAAAATTGGGATTATAGTAATTCTCTGAGATTTAATTTGTACATATATTGCATACCAATTGATGAAGACTATTGATGTGCATCCGGACCGGTTATGAAGGATAATTATGACATCTTATACGTTGATGATGAAGATGTACTTTTAGAGGTCACAAAACTATATCTGGAAAAATCAGGAAATTTTTCAGTAGACACCGCATCTTCAGCCAAGGCAGGGCTTAATAAAATTGTTGAAAATAATTATGATGCTATTGTATCCGATTATGAAATGCCTGAAACAGATGGGATTGAATTTTTAAAAAAAGTCAGATCTTCAGGTAATGATGTACCTTTTATTATTTTTACAGGAAGGGGACGCGAAGACGTTGTTATAGATGCACTAAATTACGGTGTTGATTTTTACGTGCAAAAAGGCGGTCAGCCAAAGGCCCAGTTTGCCCAACTTACAAACAAGATAACCCAGGCGGTTCGGAGAAAAAGAGCTGAAAAAAATTTAATTCATTCTGAATTAAAATACAAGGCACTTTTTAATTCAACTGGAGCCGCAACTGTAATTGTCAACAAAAAAGGCACCATTCTCCTGTCCAATGCAGGTTATGAAAAACTTTCCGGGTACAGCTGTGCGGAGCTTGACGGCCAGATGAATTGGATGGATTTCGTTGACGAGAAGACTTTTAAGCTGATGACTGAAAAATCGGATAAAAGAAATGCTTTTTCTTCATCGTATCATGATTCTTACGAATTCAAATTTAATGATCGTTTTGGCAGGATTCATGACATTCTTCTGATTATTGAGGCCATAAAATATAGTGAAAATTTTGTATGCAATCTAATTGACATAACTGAACAAAAAAAAGTTCAGAATGAACTCCTTGAAAGTCAAAATAAATTAAAGACGATACTTAACACTCTGCCCGAGATAATTGTTCAAAAAGACAGCAATCTCAAAATTTTATGGGCAAACAACGCTGCAAAAGAACTAAATCCGAATCTCATCGGCAGAACATGCTATGATGCATTTTTGGGGAGACGAAAACCCTGCAAAGACTGCAATGCATTAAATGCACTTGAATCCGGCGAAATTATGAAAAAAACCATTTTTAATGAACAATTATCCGGAAAGAGTGAGAGCTACTGGGAAAAAACTTCAATTCCAATAATGGATTCCAAAGGAAATTACAGTTTGGTTGTGGAATTCACAAAGGATATAACTTCTAATATAAAATCAAAAAATAAAAACATCTTCAAGCAGAATCTTGCAGAAAAACTTGTTATTACTTCACGTCTTGATGATGCCTTAAACATTATCTTTGAATCACTGATAACAGTCCGGGGAATAGATTCAGGAATTTTATTTCTAAAAAATGAAATCAAGGGCGGACTCTCACTGGTAAGATCCATCGGAATAACTGAAGAATATAAAATATCCGTAGATTATCTTGCACCTGAGAGTTCATGCATGAAGCGACTTCATCACAAAAGACCAATATACGGAGATTTTGACGATATAAGTCCAAATATGATGGATATTTCAAAATATGAGGGTTTTAGGTCATTTGCATATCTGCCGATAACTGATGACGCGGAGATTATAGGTGCATTTTTCCTTATATCACATAATAATTCAAAAATAGCGGATTTTTCAAAAGAAATCCTTGAATCAGCAAATGATATTATTGGCAGTTCTCTTTCCAGAATAATCACAGAAGAACAACTCAGGGAATCAAAAGAAAAACTCAGTATTGCATTAAAGAGTGCAGAACTTTTCGTATGGGAATATTATATTGAAGATAAAGTGATTAAGTGGAACAATAATCTTCTTAAAAGTCTTGGTTATTTCTGTAATGATGTAGTAGAAGCCGAATGGTGGTCATCACTGGTGCACCCTGATGATCAGGAAAACAGAATAAAGAAGATAAATTCAAATATCAATGGAGATGGAGATTTTTATTCAGGCAATTACAGAGTCCGTGCTTCCAGCGGGGAATGGAAATGGCTTAATCTTCTGGGAAAAACAACAGAGCGTAATTCGTGTGGCAATGCCACGCGTATTGTTGGTGTTATTCAGGATATCACCGAAATAAAAGAGAATGAAAATGCATTAAAAATTGCAAATAAAAAATTAAATCTTCTTTCAAGCATTACAAGGCATGATATTATAAATCAGCTGACACCCGCCTTTGCTTATCTTGAAATGTGCAGGGATTCAGCCGAAAATAATGAAGAAATTTTGAATTATTTAAATAATGTAGAGAACCATGTCAATGTAATTGGTAGCCAGATCTCATTCACAAAGGATTATCAGGATCTCGGACTTGAAATGCCTCGTTGGCAGGATATCAAAACCATAGTTGAACAATCAAAAATGCACGTTGACCTTAGTAATATTAAGCTTGATTTATCCGATATTTCTAAGAATATTCTAATTTATGCAGACCCGATGTTTGAAAAGATTTTTTTTAACCTTTTAGACAATTCAGTCAGACATGGAGAAAATGTCTCCGAAATATCAATATTCTGTAAGAAAGATGAAGAAAGTATTAAAATCATATACAGTGATAATGGTGCAGGGATTCCTTTTGATATAAAAAATAAGATTTTTTTAAAGGGTTTTGGGAAAAATACAGGTCTGGGTCTTTTCCTAACGAAAGAAATTCTTGAAATAACCAAAATTACTATTGAAGAAACAGGAATTCCCGGAAAATGTGCAAGGTTTGAAATCTCTGTCCCGGGAAATAAATGGAAAATCACGGAATAAATATTATAATATTTCATAATATCTGTCAGAATATTCTTTTTTATCGTACTTTTCAATATATTGAACTGATAAAATCACGACTTTGATGAATCAAAAATAAATGTCAGACAAAACTAGACCTTCATTATATTTTTAACAAGGGTTTTATTATAATAACAAAGTAAACTTCTTGCACTATGGTTACCCGCCTCAAACGCTATGGTCAGATCGCAGACATCATGGTCAAGTACGGTTTTGGCATATTTCTTGATGAAATTGATCCAAATGCAACCAGAAGAAAGGTATTTTACAAAAAAGCCGTACCTGACAGTCGTTCACCATACGAGAGGATGAGGCTGGCATTAGAAGAGCTCGGACCCACGTTTGTAAAATTCGGACAGATGCTTGCCTCAAGAAGTGAAACTCTGCCGCCAGAACTAATCGAAGAGCTAAAAAAGCTTCACAACGATGTCGCACCCGTTCCTTTTCACGAGATAAAACCGGTAATTGAAGAGTATTGCGGAAGGATAGAGGACGCTTTTTCATATTTTGAGGAAACTCCGATTGCAGCGGCATCCATAGGGCAGGTACACAGAGCAATACTAAAAGACGGAACAATAGTCGCAATAAAGGTTCAGCGCCCCGGTATAACCGAAAAAATTGAGACTGACACGCTTTTGATTGAAAACATGGCGAAGAGGTATGAAAAGGTAAATCCTGCGGTGAAAGCCTACAACCTCTCCGGCATGGTTGATGATTTCGCACATATGATGAAACGCGAGCTTGATTATGTTGCGGAAGGTAAAAATGCCGATATATTCAGACGCAATTTCATCAACAAACCACAGATTAAGTTCCCAAAAATTTTCTGGGATTATTCGGGATCAAGACTTCTTACAATGGAGTATATCGAGGGTATCCGTGTCGACAATATTGAAGGAATTAAAATATTCGGATATGAACCTGCCGACTTTGCGGATCTGGGATTTGAGGCTTACCTAAAAATGATATTCGAAGACGGATTCTTCCACATTGATCCTCACCCCGGCAATCTTATTGTGACTCCGGATGGAGAGCTCGCTTTTATTGATCTGGGCGCAATAGCAATAATACGGCCTGAAAGGCGGGATACCTTCATCAAACTTCTCCTGGCAATCGTTGATACCGATGTTGACATGATAATTGAGACATTTCAAAAACTCGGGGTCAGAATTGACGAGGATGACATGGATGATATTAAGGATCAGCTCTATTATGCCCTTTTTGACACCGAAGGATTTGAAATCTCAAGCGTTGATGCCGGAAATGCATTAGAGTCAGTCCCGAAGATTATGAACCAGTACAACATTCAGATCCCCGGAACTTTGATGTCACTGTTAAAAGTGATAATGATGGTTCTCGGAATCGGAATTACCCTAAACCCTAATTTCAATTTTTACGACAAAGCAAGGCCATATTTAAGAGAAATTGTACATACCAGGTATTTCTCACCAAAAAGTTTCAAAAAGACCTCTCACACACTGCTCGAAAGTGTTGACAGCATTATGAAGCTTCCCAGAATATTCAACAGAACCATGAACAAGTGGGCTGCGGGGAAAGTTCAGATTGATATTGTTGCAAAGGATGTGGAGAAGCTCAGTGAGACAATCGATAAAGCGACAGACAAACTTTTAATGGGGCTTGTGGCATCATCGCTTGTAATCGGGGCTTCAATTGTAATGTTCTCAGCAGATATCGAGTATGCCCAATGGCTCATCTATCTGACAGTAGTGATCTATGTGGCAGCATTTTCAATCGGCCTTGGTACTCTGATAAAAATAGTTTATATTGATGATAAGAAGAAGAAAAAGTACTAAATCCAATATTTTATCAATTTAATTTATGGAATATTTCAGTTGAAAAAAGGTGTTTTGTTCAATGTGTGGAATTGCAGGCATTTATTCAGAAAAAGGCAAAATAAATAGTGATATTTTAAAAGATATGGCAAAAGCCCTTTCACATAGAGGCCCTGATGGTGAAGGGTTTTATATTTCAGTAAATGTCGGCCTTGCTCATAGAAGACTTTCTATCATAGACCTCTCAGAATCCGGAAAACAGCCCATGTCAAATGAAGATGAAACCCTCTGGCTTGTTTTCAATGGTGAAATTTATAATTACATGGAATTGAGAGAAGATCTAATAAACCTGGGACACAAGTTTCACTCCAAAACTGACAGTGAAGTAATTATCCATGCTTATGAAGAATGGGGAAGCGATTGTACAAAACATTTTAACGGAATGTGGGCTTTTGCATTATATGATAACAAAAATGACGAGATGTTTTGCTCTCGTGACCGTTTCGGTATAAAGCCTTTTTATTATTCATTAATTGATGGAGAATTTATTTTTGCATCAGAAATAAAGGCACTTTTAAAGCATCCAAAAGCAGGAGTGATTCCAAATGACAGGAAAGTTTTGCTTTATCTTGGAAATGCTGTTCAGGACACGGATGAAGAAACCATGTTTGAAGGAATATTTCAACTCCGGCCTGCATCATCCATGTACATAAAAAAAGGCATTCCTGAAAAACCATTCACTTACTGGGAGTATGAAGTATCACCACTTAAATTATCTTCTCCTGATTTTTCGGATGAAAATGCTTCGGAAGAACTTCTTTTCAAAATAATTGATTCTGTAAAAATTCGTCTGAGAAGCGATGTGCCGGTTGGAACTTGCCTCTCGGGAGGTCTTGATTCATCCACTATTGTATCGTTGATAAACAACATCATAAAAAAAGAAGGGATTAAAAGTGTCGGTGATCGTCAAAATACATTTTCAGTATGTTTTGAAGACAAAAGATATGATGAAAGCGAATATATCGATGAAGTAATTAATTCCACTGGTGTTTCAGCACACAAAATTTATCCTCTCGCAGAGGAACTTGAATCTGATCTTAATCGCATTATATACATGCAGGATGAACCATTTGGGTCGCTTTCAATTTATGCCCAGTATAAAGTGATGAAACTTGCCGGTAAAAATGTAAAAGTCATTCTTGACGGTCAGGGTGCAGATGAGCAGCTTGCAGGATATCTGGGATATCAGACAGCATATATTAAGAGCCTAAAAGGAAACATTCCCCACTTTTTATCAGAAATTTATGGATCCTTCCGCCTTCATAGAACATTTTTCATATCTGCCATCACCCAGCTTTCCGCAAGGAAAAAAAGAAGGAAACTTTTAAAAGGAGATATTCCGGTCATTAACAGATATGATGGAACACTGGACCTGGTTTTAAAATCAGAGGTTACCAAAAGTAATTTACAGGCACTTCTGCACTATGAAGACAGAAATTCTATGGCATTTTCAATTGAATCAAGGGTGCCTTTCCTTGACTACCGTCTCGTTGAATATATAGGTCTTTTACCACTCGATCAGAAAATACGGCGTGGTGTTACAAAATACGTATTAAGAAAAGCAATTAAAGGGATCGTTCCTGAAAAAGTCCGTTGCAGAATGGATAAAATGGGTTTTGTTACACCTGAAGAAATATGGATGGCGAATGAATTGTCAGATCTTGCAACCGGGATCTTTAATTCAGAATCATTTAAGAGAAGAAAATACTGGTATGCCGATAGAGTTCTTGAGAACTACAACAGATTTCTAAAAGGAAAAAGCGAATATTCCGGTGATTTCTGGCGCATCATGTGTACAGAAATGTGGATGAGAATTTTCTTTGACAACAGGAAAAATATTTGACAGATTTCTCAAAAAATCCATTTAATTATTTTATTCAATTAGAAATCTTTTTGAAAAACCACTTATTGTCTTTGTCTCTTCAAAGGGGATGACGGGTGAAAAGAGCTTTAAATCAAAAGTTACATCACCTGTGACTTTTACGATTACATCACCTGATATAAAACCCAGTGCGGCAGATACAAGCGACCTGTTCTCAAGACTTGCCGGAACATTTATTTCGGTTACGCCGTTTCCATTGATCCTTATATCTTTTTCAAATCCTCTCCCAATAATTTCTCCAGTAGAATCGTTTTCCAGCAGATTTACGGAAAACCGGAGGTCTTTTAATGTAACACCAAGCGGAAGAGGATTAAAAACATCAATGGTTACAATAATCCCGGTTTTTTGAAAGGAAACATCTGTAAGCATTACGCTCTTTACATTTACTTTTGGTTTTTTATCAAAGCTCATATTAATGCCGTCAGTTTTTTATTTACATTTTTAACGTATCTTTTTCATGTATCATTGTAAGCATCATCTTGAAATTTTCCTCGGCATATACCGCATGAGGTATATTTGCAGGCATAATCAGAATTTCACCTGTATTTAATGAGAATTTTTCATCTTTTATCGTGAATATTCCCGACCCTTCAATAACCTGCACTATCGCATCATATGGGGCTGTATGCTCAAAAAGCTCCTCTCCCTTCGCAAAGGCAAAAACTGTTATTGTTCCTGTCTTTTTAAAGACGAGCATCCTGCTTACCACTGATCCTTCCTGATAATTTACAAGCGATGCGGGATTAAGCACCCTGGAAGCCATATTCTCTCTTTCCTGAGTCATAATGAAGCTAATGATCCTTACTGACTATAAATATCTTTCATTTTGATGAAAATCTCCTTAAATTAGTTCTATTTTAAAAATAAAAAAAATAATGAATTTAAAAAATATAGCAAGGATTATATTATCGGAGATCATATTCACCTTTTAGTAAGGGGGGAATGATTTGATTTATCTGAGGGGTATCTATTCTTAAATTTAAATCGCTCATGCCTGGTCTTTCACCAGATGTTTATGGTACTGCCAATAACATTAGCTGTAAGGATAAATCCCCGCGATCTTCCTGATTTGCTAGATTTTAAGGAGATTAAATATAATGGCTGATGCAAAAGTCTTGATTGTTGAAGACGAGGTCATCGTGGCGATGGGTCTTGAAAGATCTCTTGGCTCCTTTGGCTACGATGTTGTTGGTCTTGCAACAAACGGAAGAGATGCCATAAAAATGGCAAAAGAGCTAAAGCCGGATCTTGCACTGATTGACATAAACCTCGAAGACGATATTGACGGTATAGAGGTTGCCGGAAGAATTTCTAAAGATGATATTCCGGTTATATACCTTACATCATACACCGGAGACGACACGCTTTCCCGTGCAATTCTCACAAATCCTTACGGTTACCTCACAAAACCGGCACGCCCAAGAGAAATTTACACAACAATAGAGACTGTTTTACACAAGCACAAGGCGATTATGGCTGAAAAAGCCAGAAAAAAAGGCGAAGAGAACTACCATGCTCTTTTCAACAGTCTTCCTATCGCTGCTTCAATCATATCCACAAAAAGTGCCGGCCACTCCGCACATTTTGAAGAGGTTAACAATCTGTTCTGCGGATACTGCGGTTACAGCAGGGAAGAGATCACAGAAGCGGAACCCTGTGAAGTAATTGTTCCGATTACAAAGGATTTTTCAATCTGTATTGAGGATATTGAAAATACAGGAACCGGCGAATATGAAGCATTTTTAAGCTCAAAAACCGGGGATAAAATACGGGGAAGAATACTGATGAAAGGGGTCAACTTTGAAAATACAAGTCAGATTCTTACAGTTTTTTATGAAAAGAATGACGAGGGAAAGATTTCCAAAGGTGAATCCCCCTCCTTTTCGCTTTCAGAAAATATAGACAAAATTAAGGAATCAGTCTCATCAATCATTGCAATTTCAGGTCTTGGCGGCGGTGTTGAAATGGAGGAGATCTACCGTTACGCCGAATCAATAGATGAAATTCTCTCTGAAAAATAATCATTTTTTTAAATATTCCCCTTTTTTCAAAGTGGTGAAACGGTTGCATTCCCAATACCTTAATCCCCCTGCCAATCCTATTATTTACGAATGGATAAATACGAGCTTGTAACAAGAAATACTGTCGAGATCGTAACTGAGGATGAATTAAAATCCGTGCTTTCCCAGCCGGAAATGTCAGTTTACGCCGGATATGAACCATCCGGAGAGATACATCTCGGTCATCTCGTAACAATAAACAAACTAATGGATTTGCGTGAGGCAGGGTTTAAAATTAAAGTCCTTTTAGCAGACCTTCATGCCTTTTTAAACCAGAAGGGAACAATGGAGGAAGTAAGGGAGCTTGCCGAATATAACCGCCGCTGCTTTGAGGCTGTTGGATTGAAAGGCAAAAATGTCGAGTTTGTAATGGGAACTGATATCCAGCTAAACCCTGATTACCAGTTGGATGTTTTAAAACTCGCACAGCAGATAACCCTGAACCGTGCAACAAGAAGCATGAACGAGGTCGGAAGAAACATGGACGCTCCCCATGTATCACAGATGGTTTACCCGATAATGCAGATGGTCGATATTGCAAAGCTCAATGTTGATGTGGCGCTTGGCGGAATCGATCAGAGAAAGATTCACATGCTTGCACGTGAATATCTGCCGACAATCGGTGAAAAGGCACCGCTCTGCATGCACACTCCAATCATTAACGGATTAAACGGTAAAAAGATGTCATCCTCCGAAGGAAATTACATCTCTGTGGCTGATTCCGAGGATGCAATAAGGAAGAAGATGAAAAAAGCATTCTGCCCGCCTGAAACAGAGGAAAATCCTGTCCTCCAGGTATTAAAATATCATGTATTCCCAAGAATGGACATCGTGCCGCTGAACCGTCCTGAAAAGTTTGGAGGGAACCGTGAATTCTCTTCATACGAGGAATGTGAATCCGCATATGCCGCAGGAGAGATACATGCGGCAGATCTTAAAGGCATGACCGCAGACGGTCTTGTTGAAGTCCTTGCAGAAGCAAGGGATTATATGAACCAGTAGACTACAAAATTAAATAATTTAAATACTATTTTTTTCCGGGGGATTCCCAAATAATGGCAAGAGAATATATTCAGAAAAAATTTGATCGGGAGATCGAAAAATCAGGTGTCAGAATCAAGGATGCCGACCAGTTGAAAGTGATGGAAAACGTCTTTGACGATCAGACACTGCTTGCTCTATACAAACTTGTCCATAAAAAAAGAATATCTCTGATCGGAGGCTCAATATCGACCGGAAAAGAGGCAAATGTTTTTTCCGGAGAGGATGAAAACGGAAAACCAATTGCGATCAAAATATACAGGATTCAGTCTGCAAACTTCAAGGCAATGGGCGACTACCTTGCAGGTGATCCAAGATTTTCATCTGTCAGGAAATCCAAAAAAGAGGTCATTTTTGCCTGGACAAAAAAAGAGTACTCAAACCTGACCCGTGCACATGATGCCGGAATAAACTGTCCTGAGACAATATACTTTGACAGAAACATACTTTTAATGGAATTCTGCGGTGAAGGTGACGTTCCTTACCCGCAGCTTAGGCAGGTAAAATTATCAAAAGAAGAGGCAGCGGAGATTTATGCTGCAATAATCAGGGATATGAAGACACTCTTCAATGATGCAAACCTCGTTCATGCCGACCTTTCCGAGTTTAACATACTCTTTGACGGAGAGAAACACATCATAATCGATATGGGTCAGGCAGTAACCCCCGATCATCCAAGGGCAATAAAATTCCTGGTTCGCGATATTAAAAATATAAACAGATATTTCAGCCGCCTTTGCGATATAAGGGATGAAGAAGAGATATTCAAAGAGATTGTCGGCGAACACAGGATGATGCCCTGAGCCCTGACTAAAACATTTTGTTTAAATCCGGACATTTTTTTCTCTTTTATTAAGCCTAAAAAATTGACACGCCTATAACTGCCGCATCAGCCTCATAAACCCTGGATTAAAGATTTAGGTCCATATGGTAAAAAAAATATTTTTAGATCTGTCCGGGAATGAATTCTCCGGTCTTTTTATTGGTTTTCTTTTCAACAAACGCCCCTTCGATTAATTCCCTCTCAACAAGTGATGATATCTCGCCTGTCTTTGCGTAATGATAAAGAAGGGCTACAAGGATTCCCTGAAGTGCTGAAACGATGACTGAGGTTAATGCAAAGACAATTATTGTAAGTGCAATCATGCCTGCAAAGACTTCAAATGGCGCTACAATTACAGATAAGAATGAGGCTGCCATTAGAAGAAATGCGGGTATGAATACAATTCCAAATGAAAATCCGGCAATGACGGTCTCGCCCCATGTCTTCTTAAAAAGTTCCCAGGATTCCTTTATTGAAGGGAAGGGAGCCTTGTCCTCGAATATCATCACAGGGATTACAAAGAATGTGACAAGATTCCACACCGCACCGGCAATTCCAACAAGGATTTCAGTTACCATACGTCCAAGAGGGTTGTCTGATTCCCTGAGGAGACTTAAAACAATACCGACAGTCGCTGCAATAAGGGCCCAGACAAATAATGAACCGGTTTTTGATAAGGCGGCATTGATTCCGTCTTTAAAAGCCGGATCATTTCCCTTTATAACCTCAGTTGCATTGAATACAATTCCGGCTTTGAAAAACGATGATACAAAACTTACAACGAGGAATATTACAAAGAGAACCAGAATCCAGATTACATATCCTGTTATGCCCATATTTTCAGGATTGATGCCGGTTGTGCCCGATATAAACAGCAGCGGTATGAACAACAGGCCGAGAATCAGCAGAATGATGATTCCGGAGATTACAGGGTAGAGAATAAGGCTCTTTTCCCTTGAGAGAATGGCGAATGTTTCCTTAAACAAACGCCAGCCTTTGCCAATACTTTCAAACATTAATTTATATCTGCTCTTTTAGGATTATTTAATTATGGTAATTTTGGAAAAATCCGGGATTTTTTGGATTTTAAAGTGTGATTCTGATTATTAATTTTTGAGTTTTCTGATGATTATAATTTATTTACAGGGTTTCGCCAACAGTTCCTTATTCAAAGAATCCGATGTCTAAAGACTTTATACAGATGCCATCAGCAATCGGAGTTTAATCGAAATAATCCCCATATCATTCACTGCGGTACATCAGGTCCGGCACAGACCTTTAAAGCCCCTGCACCTTTTAAAGAGAGAACATAAACGCCCCTCTCCTGCTTTTGAAGAATCATCGATGCTTTTAACAGTTTTTCCAAGTGGAAAAGCAGATTTCCTCCTTTAAGTCCGGTTGCCTCAGACAGTTCTGAGAATGATTTCGGGCCGCAGTAAAGCTCCTGCATGACCTTAAACCTGTGCCTGTTGGCAAGCGGGTCAAGGAAAGATGAGACAATACTCTCCGCATCGATCTCCTGTAATGGCAGATCAGGTCCGTCCTGATTTTTTCCTGAGAACTGCTCCTTAAACGAACCGCATCTTTTAATGCTTTTGTCAAAAATATCCTGATTTTTGTCAAAGCAGTTACTGCATGACGCATAGGGGGCAGACTCTCTCATTTTTAAAAGGGTCTCCCTGTACTCTTCAGCCTTTTTCCCGTTCAGATCCCCTTTTCTGTAATCGCTTATCATGGAATTCAGGATTGAGGCAAATTTATCGGAGCATCCCGGGATCATAGGACAATCGCCCGCGATTATCTCCATTACTGTTTTTATCTCTTCCTTATAGCTCTCGGAGAGAATATCAATCGCATTTTTTTCAAGACCTGAATATGCAGCCTGTATAATTCCGGTCTCTGTTTTTTTGATGTAAAACCTCAGATCATTTTTGAGTTCATCCATATCACCGGATAATTTGTCAATTGCATTCAGTATATCGGCATCTTTTGCTCGGTTTTCTAAAATTTTGTCATTGCTGTCTGTCATCATCAGGTCACCGGACTATACTGCATATTATTTTGTATATTTTACTGACGCTTAACTATAAATTAATAACTGTCATATTAATTTATAATCACAGGAGTGATTTGTTATGGTAAAATTAAGCGAAGAAATGGTTGAGGCATTTTCAAATGCAAAGGTCGTACCTCTTGCAACAGCATCAAAGGACGGGGTTCCAAATGTTGCTCCGATGGGCACAGTTTACTTAAAAGACCCTGAAACAGTCTGGATTCTTGACAATTTCATGCAGAAAACTGCTGCAAATGTTGCTGAAACAAAAAAAGCGGCATTATACCTCTACGGAGAGGGAATTAAGGGATGCTGCCAGATCAAAGGCGATGCTGTTATTGAGACATCCGGTGAGGCATACGATGAGGCAAAGAAGATCTTCCACGCGAAAAACCCGAATCTTCCTGCAAAGGGACTTCTGGTTATAAGCGTCACAGATGTCTACAACTGCATGCCAGGCCCTGAGGCCGGTAAAAAACTTCTCTAAAAAATTTTTTTTGCCCTTTTTATTACACACAATCAAAGGGCCAATAATCTTAAGGCTTTCACATATCCATGACAGCCATTATTCTCCACTCGTTGTTCCCGGCAGAAACCGTGGTCCAGTATAGTCTCTTTTTCACAGTTTCATCAGTTCCTGTCGAATAATAACTGTATTCAGCGCTTCCCGACCATTCCTTTACAATTTTTTCAGCGGCCCTGACAATATCCGGGAAGTCATTATAGGCCGGATTATCAAAAGTTGGAGTTCCTGTCTCTTTTTCATCAGGATCATATAATATTACGCCGTCGGTCTGGAGAGCCATCACCTCAAAGCCGGTATCTTCCTTTAAGGAAAGGGCATATTCACTCAAAAGAGTCTCCGGACTGAAAGTGATACTGATAAATCCCTGATAGCTGTCTTTCGAGAACACCGGATAATAAACGGCTGCCGCATATCCGCCCTGCTTTAATTCAAAGAGATCTGTAAGCATCGGAACTTTTTCTTTGTTCATAAGAACAACCGAATCCTGGTATGTCAGTGAGTCACCTGACAGGATATCTTCTGATTCAGGAACGATCTCTTTTAAAATGCCGTCATTTCCTATGTATGCAACAGTCAGGATGTTTTTATTTCCGGCAACTTTTGCAGACATTTCTGACTTTAAATAGGTATTTTTGTCAGTATCAGTTCCGGTATTGCTATAATTCTCTCCTGCATATGCCCCGCAGTCCCGTGCATTCATAAAAAGGGATTCAATTTCAGCAAAAACGTCTCCCTGCAGTGCGGACAGGGACGCCTGCATGGGTGTATCCAGAGAATCAACAAACTTGATTTGTGCCCCTGCCGGATTTTTAGTACCTGAAGTACAGCCTGCAGAAAAGACAAAAAGTGCTGCCACAACAGCAATAAACAGAATATTCAGTCCTTTTCTCATTCTGATAGAATTTTTGCTTATATAATTAAAAAGTATTTATTTGAGACAGTCCACTCAAAAATGCCTGATATCATTATAATAAAATATCTCAGAGTTTCGAAAAAATTATCCGCTTCACAAAAATTTACGCAATTATAAAGGCAGAGAAGGGATGATAAATTCCAAAAAACATTGAGACCTCACCAAATATTTTACACTCAAAAGATTAATATTAATCACAATACACAGGTAGATACCAATATGGCAATTCAGGAAATTAAAGTTAATCAAAACAGAATAGCCGTCATTATCGGAAAAGGCGGTAAAACCAAGAGACAAATCGAAAAGAAAACGGAAACAAAGCTCACGATCGAAAGTGAGGAGGGACTCATTACAATTGAGGGTGAGGACGCAATAAATGTTATGAAAACCGGAGAGATAATTAAGGCTTTAAACAGGGGATTTTCACCTGAAAGGGCATATACCCTTTTAGAAGACGAAGACATAATGCTTGACATAATCGATCTCTCAGCATACTGCAACAGCACAAAGCAGATGGAGAGAATCAGGGGAAGAATAATCGGAAAGGAAGGCAAATCCCGTGAACAGATCGAAAATATGACAGGTGCGGAAATTTCAGTCTACGGAAAAACGGTAGCCATCATAGGTGAGATAGATCAGGTAAAAAATGCCGCAAAGGCTATTGAAATGATCATAGAAGGTCTGCCTCACGAAAGTGTCTTTTCATATCTCGATAAAAAGAAGAAAGAAGCAAAAACTAATATGCTTGAATATTATTACTAATAACCTTATTTTTCAGGGTTTTAACAAAAACTGAAATTATGTCTTTTAATATTTCATATATCAAAAATATACATATCAGACTTTTTTTTGATGGAATTTTTTTTAGTGAACCAGTATTTTGCAAAATAATTCCTTTTCAGAGTTTTGTTAAATATATGATCTTAATCAGAATCAAACCCGGGTTTTTATTAAAAATTAGATCGCTTTATATTACATATTTTTACAATTTAATAAATATAAATCAGTTTCCAGTGGAAATGAAGGGGTCATCCGAATCATGAAGATTTCAAATCTGCATCTGCCAGAATCACTTGTTGAATCATACAAAAAAAAAGGAATCGAGGATCTCTATCCGCCACAGGAGGAGTGCGTCAGGATGGGACTTTTGGAGAACAAAAATCTCCTGATATCCATCCCGACTGCAAGCGGAAAGACACTTGTTGCGGAGATGGCAATGCACAAGCACATAGAAAACGGCGGCAAATGCCTCTATGTTGTTCCGTTAAAAGCCCTCGCTGCAGAAAAATTTTCTGAGTTTTCAGACAAGGGTGTAAGAGTAGGAATTGCAACCGGTGATCTCGATAAAAAGGACGATTTCCTCGGCAAAAACGATATAATCATAACAACAAGTGAAAAAGCCGATTCGCTTCTCAGAAACAGGGCAGTCTGGATGAACATGATAACCTGTCTTGTTCTTGACGAGGCACACCTGATCGATTCTGAAGATCGCGGTGCCACTCTTGAGATGGTAATTACAAAACTGCGTTACCTCAATGATAATATGCAGGTGATAGCCCTGACTGCAACAATTGGAAATCCAAAGAAATTTGCAGAGTGGCTTTCGGCTGATCTTGTAACATCCAAATGGCGCCCGGTGGATTTAAAGGAAGGTGTCTTTTTTTCAGATACAATATACTCCGATACTGAGGAAAAAAAGATCAAAACCCCTACAAAACACGATGATGCCAACCTCTGTCTTGATTGTATAGAAGAGGGAGGCCAGTGCCTGGTTTTTGTAAATTCCAGAAGAAATGCGGAGGGGTTTGCAAAAAGAATGGCAAAGGTGCTGGAAAAATCGGACTTTTCTGATCCTGAACTTGAAATAATTCAGAAAAAACTCGAGGATGCGGCTGAAACAGAAATGGGAAGAATTCTTGCGATCTGTACCGGAAAAGGAGCTTCTTTTCATCATGCAGGGATGAAAAAAGATCAGAGACAGATTGTCGAACAGGGTTTCAGGGACGGTCACATTAAGGTGATCTCGTCTACCCCGACTCTCGCTGCAGGTCTGAATCTTCCGGCAAGACGGGTCATAATAAGGGATTATATGAGATTTAAAGGCGGTTTTGGCATGGTTCCGATCCCTGTCAGGGAGTACCGCCAGATGGCAGGCCGTGCCGGAAGGCCTCATCTTGATCCTTACGGAGAGGCAGTACTGATTGCAAAGGGCAGGGAATCTGCAAACGGTCTTTACGAAGAGTTCATCGATGCACCGGCAGAGGACGTAAAATCCCGTCTTGATGATGAATCAATTATTACAGCCCATATACTCTCTCTTATTTCAACCGGTTTTGTAAAGGAATCAGCCGATCTCGTCAGTTTCCTTGAGAGGACGTTTTACGTCTACCTGAATAAAAAAAGCAAATATCTCTCTAAAATTGTTGATAATGCAGTTGAATTTCTTGAGTCTGCCGAGATGATAACACGCCTTGGTGATCAGCTTTCAGCAACGGAATACGGAAATCTTGTTTCACGTCTTTACATAAATCCGGTCACTGCCGAGATAATTACGGAAAAACTAAAAGAGAAGCAGAACGCCATAAACGAGGGCGAAAAAATTTTACTGGATTCGTCCAAAACAGGTTTTAAAGAGGAGGAAAAAGAAAATAAGGAGACTGTTTTCTCGGATATCGGTCTTTTGCAGCTTTTGTGCACAACTCCTGACATGTACACGATGTACGTCAAAAAAGACGATCTGCCCGTTCTTGAAAAATTTTTCTACGAGCATGAGGATGAACTCTGGGTCGGCCTCTCATATGACACAATGGAGGAGGATTTCGCGGTTTTAAAAACCGCAATGCTGCTTGACAACTGGATTAATGAAATTGGTGATGAGACAATATGCACCAGGTTCAATGTCGGTCCGGGTGATATCTACAATGTTGTTGAAAGCATGAAGTGGCTTTTATATTCAGCTTCGAGAATTTCCTATATGATGGCACCTGATCTTAGGGTAAGAGTCAGGGAAGTTGAACTTCGTATGAAGCACGGTATAAAACGTGAACTTCTGCCGCTTGTGAAACTGAGAAATATCGGACGTGTACGTGCCAGAAGATTGTTCAACAACGGCTTTAGCTCTCCTGAGAAAATAAAAAATGCCGATTTTTCAAAATTGTCGGCAATTTTGGGCAAAAAAATTGCAGAGGATGTTTTGGAACAGGTTAAAAGAGAGGAGCATGATTATCCTGGATCTGACTATTCCAAAAAAGAAAACGGATCCGGATTTAGTGAGGATAAAAATATCAGATCTAAAGTAAAGTCAAAAGAAGAGAATATCCCAAAAGGGCGAAAAAAAATTAAGGCTACTGAATTAAAGGATTCAGAGGCCGAAAAAAAGAAGGGTGGGCAGTCTTCCCTTTTTGAATTTTAAGTAAAAAGACTCTAAAAAATTAATATGAAGCAGAAGAAAAAGCTGCTGTATAATTTTTGAAATTTGAATTTTTATATTGCAGGAGATTAAGGGAGATAAGAAAATGGATAAAAAAATACCGGATACAAAAGATCATGGGGAGAAAAAAAATTCAGCGCAGTTTTTCAAAACCGATTTAAAGGACGGAGTTTTGATGTGCAACATATTATCCGGAAAGGCTTTCGTATCAGATATTCCTGAATTTTTAAAGAAGCTAAAAAAAATTTCAGATGATTCCGGCGTTTACATAATCTGTTTGAATGAGGAAAATATTGCAGGAACGGATCACGTAAAGGCCGCAATAAAACATGCTTCAAGATCATTTTTTGAGGATAAACCAATCTCTAAATCATTTGAGATGGAGGTTTTGCTCTATACCGGAGGAACAAGACAGTGCAGCGAGGCAGGAATTTTTGGTCTTATGAAAGGTGAAAATGAAATTTACACCTGCATTTGCAGGTACGAAAAAAAATCAGGGATCTTGGAAGAAGAAATTCCAGAATTTTTAGAGTATGATGAAATTTTTGATAAAACAAAAGATTCCCTCTGTGAAATAATCACTTTTTCCGATTCCTTGCCTTTGGAAATGTCAACAGAAAAAAAAGAAAGACTAAAGAAAATTTTTGAAATCACTAATGCTGAAATAAAATGTACCGGAGAGGAGAGATTTTCTGAGATTGTAATTGAAAGAGTGGCTCTCCTGGATGTTAACAAATAAGAAATAATACTCCGAATACAAAAAACAAAAAAACAGAACAAAAAAATTTTGAGAGGGATACTAAAACCGGATCTAAATTAAAAAGTGATAAATTAAAATTTTTGTGAGGGGAATTCTAAACCCAAGGTCAAAATTGAAAAGTGCAAAAAATAAAAATTTTTTTATGACAGTTACATTAAAAATTGTAAAAATCAAAAAAAATTGTGACAGGTAATAAAAAAATTTTAAAAAATTGAAATATCCGGACAAAATTTTAGGGTTACAGATGAAAGGAAAAAACGTCATAAACCTGATAAAAAAAAATAATTGATCAAAAAAAGATTGAATTGGGTCTAAAATAGGTAAAAAAAATATAATGACCCCAACCCCTTAATTTCCAGTGGAAGAATTTTAAAAACCTCAGCTCAAAAAAATTGTTAGAAAATACGCAAAAATACAAAATTTTAGTTTGAATTTTGAAAAAACGTAAAATGCGGAAAAAACAAAAAAAATTTTTACTGCTTTTGAGTTTCTTTTCTTATGAAAATACATGGATTTTTGTAATTTTTTGTAATTTTTTTCTGATTTTCTTGAAAATTTTAATTAAGTCTTCAATTTTTTAACTGATTTCCAAAAATTTTCAATTAATTTCTTAAATTTTTAACTTAATCTTCAAAATTTACAATTCATTTTTCAAATTTCATTGTAATTTCAATTTCAATTTTTTTGCTTCTCATCATTTCATTAACTTTTTTTTCATTTTTCATTTTCATTTTTTTAATTTCTTACTTTTTTGTTAAATTTAAGGTACTTTAAATAATAAGAAAAACAAATTTACAAATGACTATTCTCTTTTGAATAACTTACATTATCCAAGGTATTCTCCAGTTTTCAAAAAATCGTGCCTGATAAAAAAAATTTCCAATGGAAATAAAGGGGTGGGGGAGTTTTCTTCAACAAATATTAAAAAAATTCAGGAAAATTCAATAAAAATTTTCAGGAATTTAATCTCATAATCAAGCTTAATGATAAATTAATTCCCAATTACTCATTCTATTTCAAAAAATTTCCTTGTTCATTTTTTGTGTAAAACAAGAATCATGATCTAAGAATTAAGGCATATTATCGAAATCTCACTTCCTGTAGAAGATAAAAATCATCCTCAATAGAAGAAGATCATAAAAAAATTTAGAAATTTCAGCAAATTTTCACCATATTTTCCTCATGTTTTTTGCGCAAAAATCCAAATTTGTTAAAAAAATTTTAAAAAAAATTCAAATTTTACAAAATCTGATTGAAATTGTCAGATGAAAACTGCCAAAAAACAAAAAATTAAGGAATTTTTAGAATGCGGCACCTCATTTTGAAAATTAATTTTGAATGTCATTTTTTTAATTTTTCAAAAATTTTTTTTTAATTTGATGTTTGTCAATTTTTCTTTAGAAATATTTTATGTTTAAAAAATATCCAAAGTGGTCATTATTGACTTTGACAGCCGGGCTATATTTGTAGGCAAAATATAAGTTTTATTGTTTAAATCTCAGGTTATCAAAAATATAATCTCAAAAAAAAGAGATTTTTTGTGATATTTTTTAAAAATTCCCAGATCCAATCCCAAACCAATTTTCAAAACAATTCCAAAGACAATTTCCAAAATAATTCCTGGAACTGTCAAATTCAATTCCTTCATATTATAATTGAATTTGACTGAAGTGGCAGACTTTGGTTAAAATTAATTTTGAGGTTTAAGATTTTGATAAGATCAATAATAAATTTCAAAAATTTTTTTTGGATCTTCAAAATCATGAAAATTTTTTCAAGGTCTCAAGGTTTTTTCATTCTTTACTATAATGTTAAAATTTCAGCAGAAAAACAAATCTGATGCCCGCTGAAATTAAATTTTGTTTTTCACCTTTCTCTGAGAAAACCAAATAAATAATCAGATGAAAATCCGGATGAAGAAGAAATAAATTATCAGATGAAAAAATCAGGTAAAAAACAGATAAATAATCAGATGAAAATCCGGATGAAGAAGAAATAAATTATCAGATGAAAAAATCAGGTAAAAAACAGATAAATAATCAGGAAAATTTAGTGAAAAATTTTTTGCAGAAATTTTTTAAAATCCGGCTCTGAAAATTTTGGAGATTTAATCTTTTATTTTTTGAAAAATGAAGCAGAATTATTCAAATCAAAAATAGATGTTTAAAAATGATTTTCTCTTTATGCTTGGTCAAAATATTTTTTTGATTTTTCCAGTGGAAACATAGGGGTTAATAAGGAATTAAATCATTAGACTATAGTTACGAAAAAGTCTGGAGTTGAAAGTGGGGTATTGACACTCCGGATTTTTTATGTTCAAAGCTAAAAATTCAAATTTTTTGCTTAATTTTCAGAGAATCCTTACAAAAAAAATGATTTTGTTTAGGAAACTTTCTGAAATAATTTCGGAGGCTCAAAATTGTCGGAAGAAAAAATTGACGAAAATACCGGTTTATCTGCCGGGGGAGGCGGTTCCTCAGCAGGTTTATTCACAAAATATCTTAATAACAGGGGTATTTTTAAAAACAGGGAAGTTTTAAGGCATTCTTACAGACCGCACATACTTCCGCACAGACGACCGCAGATAGATTCCATTGCAGCAATACTCGCACCTGCGATCAGAAATGAAACACCTTCAAACATCCTTATATATGGAAAAACAGGAACAGGAAAAACCGCGTCTGTGAAATATGTGGGGGCAGAGCTTGAAAACGCGTGCCGTGAAATGGGGAAGGCATGCAATGTAATTCACTTAAACTGTGAATTAATTGACACGCAGTATCGTGTTCTTGCACAAATTGCAAATGAACTTGAGGATTTGGAAAGCAAATCAAGTGACAAACCGAGATCAAGCATTCCGATGACCGGATGGCCTACGGACCAGGTTTATTCCGAATTAAAAAGCATGGTCGAGACAATAGGCGGTGTAAATGTAATTGTACTTGACGAGATTGACAAACTTGTCAAGAAAAGCGGTGATGAAACCCTCTATAATCTGACAAGATTCAATTCAGAACTTAAGAATGCAAAAATCAGCATGATAGGAATATCAAACGATCTCCGCTTTACAAATTTCCTTGATCCAAGGGTTCTCTCATCATTATCTGAAGAAGAACTTGTTTTTCCACCATATAATGCACCGCAGCTTCGTGACATTCTCCAGCAGCGTGCCGATGTTGCCTTCGCTGACAATATTCTCGATGAAGGAGTCATACCTTTATGCGCTGCTCTTGCAGCACAGGAACACGGTGATGCAAGAAGAGCTCTTGATCTTCTCAGGATTTCCGGGGAACTCGCAGAACGTGAAGACGGAGCAAGAGTCTCTGAAAAGCATGTGAAAATGGCCCAGCAAAAGATTGAAACCGACAGTCTCATAGTCTGTGTTTCCTCACTTCCGACACAAAGCAAGGCCGTATTGTATTCAATGCTTATTTTATCCGAACTAAACAAGCAGGTCTTTACAACCGGAGAAGTCGCACAGGTTTACCGCGATGTTGCCCAGGCGCTTGAACTTGACATCCTGACCCACAGAAGAATTACAGATCTGATATCAGAACTCACCATGCTTGGTGTTATAAATTCCCGTGTTGTTTCCAGAGGAAGATATGGAAGGACAAAGGAGATGTGGTTTGGAACAGGAGTTGCCGGCATTAAAAGAACACTTGCAAAAGATGAGCGCTTTGATGAAAACCGCCTGAAGCAGATTGACATCACAAGATTTAGAACATTGTTCAGGTAAAAGACTCATAAAATAATAAAACCAAAACACAGTGATGAAAAATGGATGAAAAGGACAGACTGATTCTGAGTTTACTCGAAGAAGACTGCCGTGTACCGCCCGCCACGCTTGGAGACATGGTTGATCTGAAAGAAGAGGAAGTCAGAGAACGAATATCCGTGCTTGAAAATGAAGGCATCATAAAAAAATACATAGCCTGTATTGACTGGGAAAAAGCAGGCGAAGGTGTTGTGGCCGCAATAATCGAGCTCAAGGTCTCGCCTGAGAGGGATTACGGCTATGACAAGATAGCTGAAAGAATTTCCCGCCACAAACAGGTCAGGTCCGTAAGACTGATCAGCGGTGCATATGACCTTGAAATCATGGTCAACGGTAAAAACATCCATGAAATTACCCGTTTTGTCGCTGAGCAGATTGCCCCGATGGAACAAATCAGGGAAACCGGGACCATTCTCATAATGAAGACTTACAAGGAAAACGGTCTTGAATTTTTCGAAAGAAAAACCGGAGAGAGGCTTCCTTATAGTTTTTAGAGGTTTTGAATGTCGATATTTCCGGCAAACATTATAAGATGCTGTGCCGGGCATTTCTTCAAAAAATCCATAAAAAAGCAGATAAACATAAAAATATTAAGATTTAATCCGGAAAGGAGAAATTAAATGAGGGATTTTCGATCAAAACGTGTATGCAAAATACCCCCGTCAGGCATACGCAAATTTTTTGATATCGCCCAGGAGATGGAGGATATAATTTCACTGGGTGTTGGTGAACCAGACTATAATACGCCGTGGAATGTAAGAGAAGCAGCTATAAGATCAATTGAACAGGGTCAGACCGCCTATACCTCAAACAGCGGACTAAACGACCTTAGAAATGAGATTAAAAATTACCTCAAACGGAGCTTTGATGTCTCTTATGATGCAAAAAAAGAGATAATTGTAACTACAGGAGCATCAGAGGCGCTTGATATTGCAATAAGATCTGTCGTTGATCCGGGAGACGAAGTACTTGTTGCAGATCCCTCATATATTGCATACGGTGCCGGTGTCATGCTTGCAGGCGGGATACCTGTAAGTGTTCCGTGTCTTGAAAAAGATCAGTTCAGGCTCACTCCTGATTCACTGATGGAGAAGATCACTCCAAAGTCAAAAGTCCTTTTATGCAATTTCCCAAACAACCCGTCAGGCGGAGTAATGAACAGGGACGATTACAAAGCCATATCCGATATTGTCGTCGACCATGATCTCCTTTTGGTCAGTGATGAAATATACACCGAACTTACATATGAAGGAGAGAAAACATCTGCCGCGTCTGTTGACGATCTCTGGGAGAGAACAATAACAATTAACGGATTTTCAAAAGCCTATTCAATGACAGGATGGAGAATCGGTTATCTCTGCGCACCCGAAGAGATGTGCAAATCCATTCTTAAAATTCATCAGTATGTAATGCTCTCCGCTCCGACAACTGCACAGTACGCCGGAATCGAGGCTCTGAGAAACGGCGCTGATTCGTGCAGGGAGATGGTTCAGGAATATAAAATCAGAAGGAATCTTTTCGTTAAAGGTTTAAACCGTGCCGGACTTGAAACCCATATGCCAAAAGGAGCGTTTTATGCCTTCCCTTCAGTTAAAAGCTTTGGAATATCGGATGAGGAGTTTGCAGAACGCCTCTTAAAAGAGTATCATGTGGCAGTTGTTCCGGGCAGCGTTTTTGGCCCTTCAGGAAAGAACCATTTAAGATGCAGTTATGCTGTCTCAAGAGAAGATCTGATGATTGCTGTCGGAAAAATCGAAGAATTCATCTCAACCCTTTAAATTTTTCATGAATATAATACTGACATTTTCACCAGACAAGTGCCTGTAAAAAATGACTGAAAAATTATTTTCACTCAATTTTTTAAAACCTGATTTTTTAATTTTGGTATACCGTTTCTGTAATATTAATAAATCAGATAAAATAAAAAATTAAAATTCTTAAATTTTGTTTTCCGGTATTAAAAATAATTAAAATTGCAATGACCCCCTTATTTCCACTGGAAATACTTACAATATCCTTTAATTTTTAAAAATATTGTTTGTGAAGCCTCCAAATATATGGCGAAAAAGAATATTTTTCCTCTTATTGTATATTGCAGTATCTCAGATCAGGATATTATATAAATTTTTTGAAATATATCGTGTGGCTGGATCTCAGGAGATTTAGGTCTGTATACCAAATCCGGAATAAAAATAAGCTCGGATAATTTTATTAACTCATGGTTTAAAAAAAGTGCGTGTAAATAATGTTTCAGATACGGTCTGATTAGAAAAATCACACCGATTTTCATTGCAAATATCCGGACAAATTAAATTGTAATATGGGGGGAACTAAAAATTTTTTTTGTGGATATTATATCTGACTTCTAAAGGGACGGGTTTGGTTAAAAAAATTAAATAAACCCCTTTGTTTCCACTGGAAAATCATTGCAAATTTTCAATAAGGATAATCGTTGAGACAACATTCCGGCATAAAAATTTTTCAATATTCTTCATTAAAAAAATAAATTTTTCAGGAAACATCTGAAACTTTTATTGCGTATAATGACTCCATCTTAAATGAAACATAAATGAGTTGTACAATTATAGTCGGTGGCTTTTTTGGCGATGAGGGCAAAGGAAAAATCGTCGCTCACGTAGCACACAAGGATAAACCATCAATCATATCACGCGGCGGTGTGGGTCCGAACGCCGGACACACTGTAAAGGTTGGGGAAAAAGAATACGGCGTAAGAATGATACCCTCCGGTTTTGTATATCCGGGTGCAAAGCTTTTCATCGGCAGTGGCGTTTTAGTTGACCCGAATGTTCTCAAATCAGAAATAGAGAGAGTCGGCGTTGACGAGCGCATTTTTGTTGACAAAAGATGCAGCATAATTGAAGAAGAGCATATCATCCAGGATAAAGGCAATGAGCATCTCTCAAAGACGATTGGCTCAACCGGTACCGGATGCGGCCCTGCAAATGTTGCCCGTGTCAACAGAACGGCAAAGCAGGCAAAGGACATTCCCGAACTCTCAAAATATCTTATCGATGCCGCAGAAGAGATCAATCATGCAATTGACCGTGGCGAGAACGTAATTCTTGAAGGAACACAGGGTTTTGGAATTTCACTCTACTTTGGAACCTATCCGTTTGTTACAAGCAAGGATACCTCGGCATCACAGATTGCAGCTGACAATGGTGTCGGACCAACAAGGATAGATGATGTCATAGTAGTCTTCAAGGCATACCCGACACGTGTTGGTGAAGGTCCTTTTGGAACTGAAATGTCAAAAGAAGAATCCCATGAACTTGGAATTGCGGAATTTGGAACTGTAACCCACCGTGAGAGAAGAATCGGAGTCTGGGACGGCAAAATGGCGCGCTACTCCGCAATGATAAACGGATGTACTATCGGGGCAATTACCGGCATTGACCATGTTGATCCGGCATGCTACGGTGCAACAGAGTACAGCCAGCTTACTGAAAAAGCACTCGAATTCCTCAAAAAAGCTGAAGAAGATATCGGCGTACCGATTAAACTCATCTCAACAGGTCCTGAGATGACGCAGATAATTGATATAAGATAATATAATTATTATATAATGAAATAGGAATTTTCAAAATGAAGATGTCAACCTATGATATACTATGCTGTCCCGTATGCAAAGGGGATCTTGACCTTGTGGTGATTAAGAAAGAGACACTTGAAAGTGGCGAAGAGGATGTTATTGAAGGCACACTTCGGTGCGGCAGATGCAGGGTTGACTATCCCATATCTGACGGTATCCCGGATCTTTTGCCAAGGGAAAATTCTGAAGAATAAATATTCCGTCTTATCGTAGATTCAGGGGAAAGAAAGGGGAAAATATGGTTGAATGTGTAATTAATGTAAATAAAAGGGGAATTAACTCAATAGAAGCTCCAAAATCGGTTGAAACCATTGTAGGAGAAGATATAATACTTAAAATATTCAATAACGGATCCCCCCTTCATCTTACGGTATCGGTTATCAACGGTCGTGTTTTCACCCATTTTCTTCATGAAAACATATTCATGGAAGAAAGTGTCTCCCTTAAAATACCGGTGCTATCCAACTCCCCGCCCGGAAAATTTCAGGTAGAGGTTATAACAGGGTATGGTGCGGTAAAAAAGAGTTTTGATGTCATAGTAAAAGAAAGGGAGATCGAAATTCCTGAGATTGTTGAGGACATCCCCGTATCAATCGACAAAAAAGTCTTTGTTTACCCGGCAGCCCTTATCATTCTTATAGTGCTTGGATGGATTGCATATATTGTGAGTTATCTGTACCTTGACAAGGTTACAGGATTTGCATCGGTAATTATTCTGACAATAACAGTTCTCATAGCATGGCGTTACCGGCCCTGATTCTCTGGTTCTCCCTCGCAATTGACAGGGCTTTTGGAGATCCGCAAAGCAGGCTCCACCCGGTATCCCTTCTTGGCAGCTTTATAGGACTCTGGGGCAGGCCCGGCCTTTATCCTGTATGGTCACAGAGATTTGTCGGGGTATTTTTTTCCATTCTGACGGCATCTCTTTTTGCCCTTCCGTTTTATCTGATCTGGAATTATCTGCCGGTGATTTTTCTGATCATTGCAGCACCTTTTCTTTTGAAAATCTGCTTTGCCTGGCGCTGCCTGGAAGAGCATGTAAGTTCTGTTGAGAAAGCGGTTTCAAACGGCGGCGGAAGGAATGAAGTACAGATGCTCGTATCAAGGGATGCCAACAGACTCAGTGACGAAGAGGTGCTTTCAGCCGCATATGAGTCAATGGCTGAAAACCTTGTTGACTCAATAATATCGCCGCTATTTTACTTTACAATCTTTGGCCTTCCTGGTGCCGCATTCTTCCGGGCAGTGAATACCATGGATGCAATGCTCGGATACAAAGACCACAGGATTTATCTCGGCTGGTTTCCGGCAAGGATGGATGACTTTTTGAATTACATTCCTGCAAGATTTACAGGGGCTGTGCTTTTATTTTATTTTGCACTCAAAGGAAGATTCAGACAGGCATGGAAGACATTGCTACGTGACAGGAAAAAGAGACCCGGATTTAACGGCGGAATTCCTATGTCGGTTATCGCAGGCGGGGTAGGTATTGAATATTCAAAGCCGGGCTGCTATGTAATAGGAAACCCTGAAAAACTGTTATCAGATGGTGGCAAAGAGATATTTCAGGCGGTAAGAGCTGCTGCAATTATTTCATCAGTAATCTTTACACTCTTAATGTTTATTTTTGGCGGGATTATGATATCAGTTCTTTTTTAAAATAATTTACAATAATAATTGATTTATACTCTGTGATCAAAAAAGGCTGAAATATTAATTTGGTGCAATTAGGTTTTTAGAACCGAATCTGCTCTTCAGGCTTTTCCATCTCGATTGTGTATTTAGTTCCGGATTCTCTTTCGATTGAAATTTCACCTTTCAGCTGCCTTGTAAGTCCTTTTATCAGGCTTAAGCCAATACCCTTTGACGCATATAATGTCTCTTCATCAGGTATTCCTGTTCCGTTATCTCTGAATTCAAGTATTATATTCCCGTTATCTTTTTTCCGGAGTTTTACAGTAATATTGCCTTCGGATTTACCTTTAAATGCATGTTTTACTGCGTTTGAGGTCATTTCGTTGATCAAAAGACCATATGGGACTGCATGATCAAGATCAAAGAAAATATCGTCAAGAATGAAATCCACATTGATCCTGAGAAAACCTTTCTTGCCTGACAGTGTCTCAAGTACAAGTGAACGTGTATAATCCGCGATATTTATCCTTGAGAAGTTTCCTGAGTCATACATTATTTCATGTACAAGGGCCATTGAGTTGACCCTTGATTCGGACTCTCTAAAGAGGCTTAGGATATATTCATCTGATATATTGCCTGACTGAAGTTCCAAAAGGCTGTTTATTACCTGAAGATTATTTTTTACCCTGTGATGCACTTCCTTTAAAAGAGCGTTTTTCTCATGAAGTGAGGACTGGAGATCTTTTTTGGACTTAAGTTCATTTGTTATGTCCTCCCCTGTTATCAAAAAGCCGGATATATCCGAGTTTTCATCTCTCAGGATAACTGAACTGAAATTTATATCCCTTATTGTTCCAGTTTTTGTCTTTACTTTGCACTGGAAATAACGGGGTTCATCCCTGTCCGAATCAATGTCAAATAAAAGAAGTGCTCTCACAAAATTCCTGTTATTTTCTGTCAGAATAAGATCGTAAAAGTTGTAACCGGCTGATTCAGAGTTTGAATAGCCAAGAGCCTCCTCTGCCCTGTGATTAAATTTTATTATATCTCCTTTTTTAGTCACTGCTATGAATATAACGGATGCAAAATCGAAATATTTCCTGGCCCTGTCCCTTTCCATTGTGACAATTTTACGGCTTTCATTTACCTCATCTATGTTTTTCCTCAGATTTGCAACCATATCGTTTATGCTTTCTTCAAGATTTTTGAACTCCCTGTTTGGTGTATTTTTAATTTTATGATCCAGATCCCCTTTTGATATCTTCTCTATGTCCTTTACTATGTCTTTTACCTCGTCTCCAAAATGCTGTGATATCAGAAAAGCCGAGCCAAAACATATCATTACTGCAAAAATTCCTATTCCGACATATTGAAGGAAGATGTCGGAGAGCATCTCGCTCATAGGGCCGGTGGTCAGGTCAAGCTTCACCACAAGACTGTTGTCTGAACCATAATCTTCACTTTTAAGGGGTATATATAGATATCTGGTTAATTTTCCGGTTTTTTCATCTGTTATATCGACAGATGTTTCTTTTTCAAATATTGAACTGAGAAAAGCTTCAAACCGGCTATCTGCCTTAAAATTTTTGTTCCCTACCTCGTGGAATATACTGTTATATATTTTAATATCAGTGACATACGGATTTTTTTCCGTCACTCTTTCGATATGATCTGAATATTTCAGTTCTTTCCTGAGTTTGTCGAATTCCTCGTCAAAAAGGCTGATTTCAAGGATGTATCTGTTATCCGGAGTCCCCAAGTATCCAAATTTTTTTACCATCCCGGTTTCAATTTCAGTAAGTGCCCTTTCAGCGAAAAAATCATTTGAAAACCGTATCTTTTCAAGATAATCAATATAATAGGCAGCAAATTTTTTGAAGTCAAGTCCTATGCTTGTCGGATTTGTTGACTCTTCGATCACATAACTTGAATTGATTATATATAATGTCACATCCTCTCCCGTTGCCGATTTTACAGATTCAAGATCCATTTTGGCAGGATCTCTTCCGCTTTTTTCGTATTCCTCAAGGAATGGGATAAAGCATCTTTCAAGTCTGTTGTTCAGGGAGGTATCGTATATCTCAAGTCCTTTGTTGATAATCCCGATGTCATCGCTTATTTTGGATGTTAACTCATTCTGACTTTCCTCTGCCTGGGCGATCACAAGATCGCTTGCCGAGATAAAGCCGTAAAAAACAGATGATATGATTATTATTAGAGAAATCAGGAAAATTACGATAAAAAGATAGTTTTTGTATGAAAATTGGTTTTTATGATTATCCTGATTTTTATCCATCGCTATCAGTTCATCCTGTAATATTATTAGGAAAAGATATTTGGAATAAATTATTTTTTAATTAATCTTGACTTTATATCATAATTTAAGTTTTCTAAAAAAGGTTGATTTTATTTCAACTGCACCTGAGTAGTAAAAAGTAATAATATCACTGTAAAACTTTCTGACATCAGGAACAACAATCGCAAGTCCCCCTCCTGTGATTACAATTCCAAGTATTGTGAATATGATTCTCCCGATTACGTTGTGCGCCCAGTAGAAGCTCTCAAAACCCGGATATCCGTTTGATGCAATGTCAAGGAAGTAAGGAAACCACTGTTCCGAGTATGCTACAACGACAAAAACAAGACGGGAGAGGTTGAGTACCGCAAGAGTCGCTATGGTAAAGACACATGCAATAATTTTCTGAAATTTGGAGCTTTCAACGCCCATTGCAACACCAAGCATAATTGCGGTGCCTACAACCGGCGTGCAGGAGAGGGTTATCACGACTATGTAGCCGTTGCTAAGTATCGTATCCCACTGTGAAACAGATGCCGGATGTCCTATTGCAAGCAGCGCAGAGACGGTGTTTTCAACCTGTGTTTCAATAAGCCAGGTTGCAAGCGGTTCCCATAATGCTACTGCAGCATATATCAAAAATGCAATTGCGGCAACAGAACTTATGTTAAGGGCGGTTCTGTCATTTTTAAGGCATCCCTTAACTGTTATGAAAAGCAGGGGAACCGAGATTACCGCTGCTGCCGGATATACAAACTCATTTTCAAATATGTAATGAAATGACATTGAAAAGAAAACCACTGCAAGAAATATCCAGCCTCCAGCGGCAAAAATACCACGGAATCCGGTTGGAGCAACAGAGAGTGCAAACAATATGAGCGAGAGCAACAGCAGGATTTCAGCCATAAATGTTGGTTAAACTGCGACTTTACCATTCATAAAGAGTGTGGTTTAAAATCACCCTCTCAAATATTCCGGTTATAAAAATTTGTGAAGAAACTGATCTCTTCAGGGATTGTTTTTACCAGCCATCTGTCTAAGCTCACCGATGTATAAGGAGAGGGTTTTTGCCATGAAGTCCTTTATTCCCGGGTTAATCAGAATTAAGGTATATATGACGATTATTATTGTAATAAGCGATATCCCGAACTCCGATATTATATTATGTGCCCAGAAAAAACTTTCATAACCGTAATTCCCGTTTGATGCAATTTCCGGGAAGTACGGAAACCACTGTTCCGTGTAGGTTATGATTACAAACAGGCTCCTGAAAAGATTCATGATAACTATTACCGGCACTACCACTGCAATGGAGAGGGCCTTCTGCCTTGTTGTCGAAGGTATTGCAAAGGTCAGTCCGAGCATTATTGCAATTGCCTGAATGCCTGTGCATGCAAGAATTATTTCAACCTGGAATATGTCGTGAAGGAACATATCCGGAGCAGACATGGTGTAAGTGAATCCTATTGAGTCAAGGATGAAACTTATAACTTCGACGTTTGCAAAAATAAGCAGGTTTCCAATCTGTTCCACGTATGCAAAGGGAGCAAATATCAGGAATGCCACTGCAGTCCCTTTTGTGACAGCAAGAACGGTTTCATTTTCCTTTAAAATATTTCTTGCCGTAATCAAAAGAAGAGGAATTGAAATCAGCGCCAATGCGGGGTACGCTATATTGTTTTCATATATGTATTTTGGAAAATTTGCAAATACGGAAGCCAGAAGGCATGACCATGCAATTATTGCAAAATAATTTCTAGTTTTTATCGGCAACAGAAAAATTACAAAGCATATGAATGAAACTGTTGCTAGTATTGCCTCCATAATGAAATATCTCTTTACTGATCTGATTTTATACGGCAAAAATACTTACTGTGGTGTCAGCAAAAGCGGCTGACAAATTAAATTAACACCGCATCTGGACTGTTTTTAATAATTATGACGGCAAAAACAGATTATTGACTCTGGTTCGTAAGATTGAACATTCATCCGGTGCAGTATTGCCTATCATTAAGAGTAACAATTAATTAGTTTGAATCCCAAAGACTAACAAAATCAGGGAAATTTATGTCAAGACAGATAGAAGAGAGCAAAAGAGAGCTGTCCAGAGTGATGGAACTTCTAAAGGACGAACCAAGAGGTCTTAGTATCACTGATATCTCCAGGCTTCTTAATATGAACAGGAATTCAGTATCAAAATATCTGAATATGCTGCTGATTTCCGGTCATGTTGATATGAGGAGCATAGGGGTTGCAAAGGTGTATTTCCTCTCGCACCGTGTCCCCATATCAGCGATGCTTGACTTCTCTTCGGATGCGATTGTCGTTCTCGGAGGTGATCAGAGGATTGTTCAGGCAAATGACAATTTTCTGGCTTTCACGGGTTACGAACGCGAGGAACTTGCAGGCAAATGACAATTTTCTGGCTTTCACGGGTTACGAACGCGAGGAACTTGCAGGCATGCGTCTGCCCGACTCCTCCCTTCCGGTAGTGACCAATGTATCAGTATTAAAGGCTATAAACGAGCTTTTCAGGGGGGAAGGCGAGGCAAAAGAGATAGAATGGGAAGATGAAAGCGGTGAGTGCTTCTTTTTGGTCAAACTCATTCCGACGGTATTTGACGATGGAAGTCCGGGGATGACAATTATTCTTGAGGATGTAACGGAGGTCAGAAAGGCCCTTCGTGAAAAAGAGCGTCTGATCGATGAGATTCACCTGCGTATCAGGAACAATCTTCAGCAGATCTCAAGCCTTATTAATATACAGTCCGCCGGTGTCGCGGATGAACAGGTGAAAAACATTTTGTCAGAGGCACAAAGGCGTATTATGGCGCTTTCGCTTGTTCACGAGAATATGCACCATGAAGATCAGCAGCACATATCGGCAAATGAATATATCGTGAGTCTTGCCGGTGACCTGAGAACCTCGATGTCTGTCCCTGATGATATCACGGTTTTGGTACATGCCGGCAAAGTCCTTATTCCTATTGAGACTGCGATTCCTTTCGGACTTTTGCTAAATGAGCTTTTGTCAAACGCTTTTTCTCACTCCTTTGCAGATGGAAGAAGCGGCAGTGTCTCCATAACTGTTGAGGAGACATCTAAGAATTTAATAAAGCTTATTGTTGAAGATGACGGCATCGGCCTTCCAAAAGATTTTGATCTTGAGAAGACGGACTCGCTTGGGATCAGTATGGTCAGAAATCTTGTAGAGAGACAGATGTCAGGCACTATTGAGGCTGTATCTGACGGCGGAGCAAAATTCATCATTAACTTTAATTCAGAATCTGAAAGGAGTGTGAGAAAGTGATTAAGGGTCTTAAGATACTCATTGTTGAAGACGATGCCATAATTTCAATGGACATCGAACAGAGGGTAAACAGGCTTGGATGCAGGGTCACCGGAGTTCTGGACAGGGGCGATAAGGTATTTTCAAATGTTGCCGGAGAAAGACCGGACATTGTTCTGATGGATATTAATATTAAGGGAGATATGGACGGTGTTTCAGTGGCAGAGAGGCTTTTGGAGGATTATGGTCTCCGTGTCATTTACATAACAGCATATTCTGATATGAGTATGAGGGAGAGAGCCCTTAAGACAGATCCACTTGGGTATCTTGTAAAGCCTATAAGGGAGTCGGAGCTTATCGAAATGCTTGAGTACGCTGCCGGGAAGCTGAACGGAATATAATATTTTTTTTAATTTCAAAGAATTATCAAAAAAATTCCAAAACCACAAAAACAATTAATCCTTAATTACCACTAATTAGATTACAATGATCAGGGTTGGCCTTCTTGGTTGCGGTAACGTTGCAGAAGTAATAGCAAAAGATAAATCCGGCATAAATATTGTTGCACTTCACGATGCGGTACGCGAAAGGGCAGAGCACCTGTCTGAAATAACAGGCGCCCCTGCATACGACAGTTTTGAAGAATTCATCCGGCAGGATATTGACATAGTGGTTGAGGCTGCGTCTGTTTTTGCGGTAACGGCACATGCAGAGGAGATCTTAAAAGCCGGAAAGGACATTGTAATACTCTCAGTCGGAGCACTTGCGGAAAAGGAATTCAGAGACCACCTGATTTCAGTTGCCGAGAAAGAGGGGAGAAAGATAAGAATCCCGAGCGGTGCCATAATGGGACTTGATAATCTGAAAATAGGACAGATATCAGGGATTACAAAGCTGCTTTTGAGAACCACAAAAAATCCGAGATCTCTTAGAATCAACACGGGGGAAAGAGTACTTCTCTTCTCGGGAAGAGCTGACGATTGCATTAGACAGTACCCAAAAAACATAAATGTTGCGGTAGCACTCGAACTGGCATCAGGGCATGAGGTGGAAGTCGAACTCTGGGCTGACCCGGCAGTTGACAGAAACATGCACGAAATTTTTGTGGAAGGGGAATTTGGAGACTTCTATCTTAAAATTAAAAATAATCCGTGTCCCGAAAATCCTGCAACAAGTTACCTCGCAGCCCTCTCAATAATAACGCTTCTGAACAATCTTGAAAAAGCGATAATAATCGGAACATGAAATATAGCGATAATCATGACTCTCACTGAAGAAATTCTCAGATTAAAAAAGGAAAAAAATGCAGTAATCCTTGCGCACAATTACCAGCCTGAAGAGATCCAGAGGCTTGCAGACTATACCGGAGACAGTCTTGAACTGGCAATACGTGCAAAAGATGCAAAGGAGGATATAATTGTATTCTGCGGTGTTTTGTTTATGGCAGAAACCGCTAAAATACTAAACCCTGGAAAAAAAGTAATTCTCCCGGTAAAAGAAGCCGGATGTCCCCTTGCAGATTACCTGACCCCTGAAATGGTAATTGACGCCAGGAAAAAATATCCAGGTGCACAGGTTGTTTTGTATGTCAATTCAAGCGCCGAGTCAAAGGCAGAGGCAGATATAACCTGCACCTCGGCAAATGCGGTGTCTGTTGTTGCCTCACTTGAATCGGATACAATCCTGTTCGGGCCTGACTCAAACCTTGCATCATGGGTGCAGGAGCAGATTCCTGATAAGAAGATAATACCCCTGCCAAAAGGCGGCCACTGTCCGGTACACCAGGCGTTCACGGAAGAGATGGCTGAAAAATTCAGGGGAGAAGGATACATGACGGTCTGCCACCCTGAATGCCCGAAGGCTGTCAGAGACAGATGCGACCTTGTTGCTTCAACCGGCGGAATGGTAAAAAATGCATTTAAATCGGACAAATGGATTGTTTTAACAGAAAAGGACATGGTTTACCGTCTCAAAACCGAGTTCCCTCTAAAGGAGTTCAAAGGCTTCGAAACAGCTGTCTGTGAAGATATGAAGCTGATAACTCCAAAAATCCTGAAAAAAGCTCTTCTGGATGAAAAACCGGAGATAACCCTGCCTGAAGATATTATGAAAAGGGCCGGAAAAGCTATTGAAAAAATGATTGCATTAAGCAGGTGAAAGTTCGGCCATGGCAATGCATGAAAAACTTCTCAGTTTCCTCGAAGAAGACATCTCCGGAGGGGACATAACATCAGAAGCCGTAGTTCCGGATGTGATTGCCTCGGCTGTAATAGTTGCAAAGGAGACAGGCATAATTGCGGGACTAAAGGAGGCAAAAATTCTCTTTGAGTATTTTGGTCTCTCTGTAAAGATCCCTGTAAGTGACGGCAGTCCCGTAAAACAGGGTGATGTGGTGATGGAAATCTTGGGAAAGGCAGCGGCTATCCTGACTGTCGAGAGAACGGCATTAAATATCATCGGAAGGATGAGCGGGATTGCAACAAAAACCAGGAAATTAAGTCTTGCAGTTTCAAAACAAAATCCTGATGTTAAAATTGCCGGTACCAGAAAGACAGCACCCGGACTCAGGGAATTTGACAAAAAGGCAATAATTCTCGGCGGCGGCGATCCGCACCGGTATAACCTCTCAGACGGGTATTTAATAAAAGACAATCATCTCATGCTCTGTCCGTTAAAAGAGGCAATAAAAAAGGCACGTGAATATACAAAATACAAAAAAATTGAAGTTGAGGTTGAGAGCGTAAAAGATGCCATGACGGCCGCCGATGCCGGGGCTGATATCATAATGTTTGACAACATGGCGCCTGAAAGTATATCAGAGGCATTAGAGGAGCTAAAAGGTATGGGCGTCAGGGATTTCTTAACAGTTGAGGTCTCCGGAGGAATAACTGAAGAGAATATCCTTTCATATGCCGGATTAGGAATTGATATAATCAGCCTCGGGGCGTTAACCCACTCTGTTAGAAATTTTGACGTGTCTCTGGATATGAAACCCGGCCTTCAGAAAGTCAAAATAAATATCTGAAAAATATTTTTTTTAAATTTTTTAATGTACGAGAGAAATTATTCCCAGGGTTTTTCCCTGACTGACTGAAGTGCAAGGCGTATAAGCCCTAAGTTTGCGTTTGTTTCTGCAAGTACACAGATGAAAAGATCTTTTATTGGCGATATGATCAGTTTTCCCTCAGGAGTTTCGATAATGAGCTGTGAAAGTCTGCCCATTACCAGATCATCAGTAATCTGCTTTCCTGCACGGACAAGATCCTCTGCGACTGCGGCAATCTGATCAAAATCAGCCTCTCCGGCAGACATCAGGGCAAAACCCTCATAAAAAACCGATACCGCCTTAACTCCCGGCTGTTTTTTGAGTCCTTCGAGTGTTTTGGGTGACAGGGCGCCTTCCCCGTCTGTCTTTCTGCTCTTTTTTTCTTCAGGTTTTTCGGGAATTAAATAGTCAGGAGGCAGGAGCTTTTTTGCCTCATCAATCTGTTCCTTGGTATATCTAAAAAGTCTGCACCCGATAATGTCCCTCGTGCCGAGTTTCTGGTATGCCTGATCACCTTTGACTTTCAGATCCCCTGCAGAATAGGATGAAGCGACTGGTCTGCCCTTTTCCGCAATTAAAAAGGACTCTACGTTTTCAATGTCTGTTAGTATAATTCCGGAAAAATCCGGACTGAGTGTTAAAATCTGAGAAAGTGATGCCTGCATTGCTGCAACAGGCTCTCCATCGGGCAGTTTGGGTATCATAAGGCGGCGATAATTCTTTCCCTGTTTTTCTTTAGTTCATATCTGATACGGCCGACGTTTACGCTTCTGTCAGCAACGATTGCAATGAGTTCATCCTCTGAAAGAGGTGAGATCAGGATCGGCCCTTCTTCGAGCTCTACGATTACCTGCTGCATCTCAACCTTTCCAAGCTCCCTGCTCATCGCCTCTGATGTTCCAAGCCCGGTTGATGCCATTGCTCCGAGTGCCTCTATATCCACATCCCCTGAGACCGAGGCACTCTCGATTACAAACCCGTCACGGCCGGCAATAACAACGGCCGTAACCCCGTCGAGCTGAAGAAATTCACTCAGAATTTGTTTTAACATGTTCCTAAAACCTCCTTTCTTTTTTTTAGATTATATTTCTGTTGCGACAGAACTCGATATTGAGCGGCATTTTCCCGATTGCATGGGTTGCGCATGATATACATGGATCATACGCCCTTATCACCATCTCTATCTTGTTTGCGGCACTTTCACTGAGATTTCCGTTTTCAACGACTTTTCCTGCGACATCCTCTACCCCCCTGTCCATTCCGTAATTGTTCTGGCATGTTGCAACGATAAGGTTGCATTTTGTTATAAATCCGTTTTCATCAACAGAATAGTCGTGAATAAGAGTTCCGCGCGGAGCTTCGATGATGCCGACACCTCTTTCGTTTACCACTCCCTCTGCCGGAGTCCTTGTATCAGTCCCGCAGATTGAAGGATCAGCGAGAAGGGAGACTGCCCTCTCGCAGCATGAGAGAAATTCCAGATACCTTGCAGGATTGTATGCAAGAGTTGCCTGGGTGAACCGGCCGAATGTTTCCCTGTATTCATCAAGTCCCGAATCGGCCTCGGGCGTTCCCATCTCTTCTGCAATATTGAGCCTTGCAAGCGGGCCGACACGGTAATATTCGCCGTTATAAAGCCTCGTAAACTTGAGATATGACCAGTCTTCAGAGTATTCGTTGAGGTAATCTGGGTATTCTACTCCTGAAAAAGATCCCGTTTTAACATTCTCCTTTGAGAGAATGCTGACATCCCCGTCGTAAACTGAAAAACGCCCGTTCTTTTCAATTCCCATGAATGCCGTCTCAACTGCTCCGAAATCAGTGTCAGTATTATTCATTATGCCTCTTGCAACAGACCAGCCCTCCCTTGCAATATCAAGGGTTGGCCTTGCCATTTCAAGGAGTTCCGCTCTTTTCTGCTCCGTGAGGCTGTTTGAGATTCCTCCCGGTATACATGTTGTCGGGTGAATCGGTTTTCCGCCAAGTGCTTCTGTCAGGCGCTGCCCGAATTTTCTTGCGGAAATGGCTTTTTTTGCAAGGTCCGGAGATTTTTTAACAAGACCCACAATGTTTCTCTCCTCTGCCGGAGCATCGTGGCCTATTAAAAAGTCAGGTGATGCAAGCATGAAGAAGTGAAGCGAGTGGGAGTGTATGAACTGCCCGAGCATCATAAGTTCCCTGAGCTTTTTTCCGGTATCTGTAGGCTCTGCGCCGAAGATCTGATCACATGCCTTTGCAGCGGCGATATGGTGCGATGTCGGGCATATGCCACAGATGCGTGGTGTAATCCTCGGTGCTTCCTCAACGGCGGAACCGATTAAAAACTTCTCAAATCCCCTCAGCTCGACAACCTGAAAATGTGCTGACTCTACATTGTCATTGTCATCAAGATTGATTCTGACTTTTGCATGGCCTTCAATTCTTGTGACCGGGTTTATGGTAATCTCTTTCACCGTGATCTCTCCTGTACAAGATCACGAATCTTTGAATTCTCCTTATCCTCCATAATCAGACTCCCTATGGTGAACGGATACATGGTGTGGGAAACATCGTAGAGTTCCTTTTCAATCTCCTTTTCCGGTCTGTCCGTTAAATCCGAGATTCTTCTGACCATCATATTGTAAAGATCGCGGCACGGCTCTCTTAATATGTCAAGTGAAGGTCCGTTGCACCCGTGACACGGGATATTGTTCTTCGGGCATGCTGCATTGCATCTCCCGAAAGTCACAGGGCCGAGACAGAGATAACCCTGACCCAGAAGACAGTGCTCACGGTCAGGTTTTCCCTCGTATCTCCTTTTAAGATGCCACCCTTCAACAGAACCCATCTTCCTGTCGCATTCGGAACAGACCGATTTTCTGGAAAGTTCGGCTATATCACCCTTTAATAGGGCGGGAATTATCTGTTTTAAGTACTGCTCTTTTGGCGGACATCCTGTGATGTAATAGTCCATCTTTACCAGATCACCAACAGCAAAGGCCCTGTACGTGAAAGGCGGGACATCGGTTGGAATAACGCCGTCCTCTTTTACCGTATCAACGCCTCTGTAAACGGTGTTGAATATCTCCTCATTGCTGCTCAGCATCGAAAGTCCGGAAATACCTCCGTAACAGGCACAGGTTCCGAGAGCCACAAGGGTTTTTGCCTTTTTCCTGATGTTTTTGAGCCTTTCCATGTTCTCCTCGTTTCGGACCGCACCGGTTACAAAGGCGATGTCAATTTCGTCGGGCGGCTCTTTTACATCCATTATAACGGGAGAATAGACGATCTCAGCTTCGTTTAAAATATCAAGAATAACCTCATGCAGGTCGAGAACCGCTATTGTACATCCCGAACATCCTGCAAGCTCTTCAATTGCAATTTTCATCAGGCCTGCCCTCCCTCACTTAAATATCAGTTTTTTCAGGCATGAGTTCGGGCCTGTGTGCATGATCTCAAGCTTTACCCTCATCCCTGTGATCTCCTCAATTGCACCGACCACGTAGCCGCATAATGTCTGGCAGAGTGCTCCTGCCTGTGCCTGGCCGTTTCTCCTGAGCGTCTGCCTTACGATGCAGTCGTGAAATACAAGATAGATGAACCTCTCGCCCTTCTCCTCGATTATGAATGTGCCGCTCCCCTGCGGTTTCCAGACCTCAAAGCTGTACTGCCCCTGGAGAAGGTCGGAGAGTTCGTGAAGTGCCTCTTCAATGTCATCTTTTTTCTGAAAATATCTTGCAATCTCGTGGCCGAACTTTTTTCCTGCCCTGAAGGTTACGGCATTTGCACCACGCCCGGCAATCTCTTCGAGTGAACGGATGATAAGCCCGTTAAGCTTCATAACACCGTGAAGAGTCTCCTCAATCTCCTTTGCAGGCGGGATACAGTTCAGGGGTATATCCTCTGATCTGTACTTTATGTCGGTCGTGAACTTTTCCGAGAGTTCATCAACGTAGCTTGCAGTCAGTTAAATCACCCTGTTGAGCATTTCACAGACACGTATGTCGATATAGTGCCTTTTTGCAGCGTAAATTCCTTTGTGCTCCAGAGCCTGTGCAGGACAGATCTCATGGCAGGAAAGGCATGCCATGCAGTTTTCAGGTCTTTTTGGAAAACTGTGGTTTTCTTTTAATTCAAACACTTTCATCGGGCAGTCTTTTACACAGAGGCCGCATCCGACACATGCATCTTCATCAACGGTAATTTCAATCATAATTCCGGAATCCTGAATATATTAAAGGTGCAGAAAGTCTGATTCGGAAGAAAAATTATTTTGTAATGTTTATTCCGCGTACTGCTTCTGCGAGGACTTCTATTTCATTGTCTGAAAATTCCATCCTTTGTCCCAGTTCATTAACATCTCCGATAAGCTGACGAATTCGAATATGCATAATCCAGATAATAAAAAGAAAGAAAACATTCGAAACAATCAGTGCGATAATGGCAAACTCTTCAGTTGACATCTTTACCTCCCGGGAAAAGTGCTCTCGCAAGACGGTCTATGAAACCCTCTTTTTTACCTGTATTATTCTCCATTTTGTCGTCTTCAGGGTAGTGAACACCTGTAAGTGAACTTGAGATTCTCCTAAACGCACGTGAAGCCTCTGATGTCGGGTACTTTGCAACAACAGGCATTCTGTTTGCAGAGGCACGTCTTACATTTACATCCTCGGGGATCATTCCGATAATCGGAACACTGAGCATATTTTCGATCTGGTCTTTTGTAATTGTGTCATCAACACTGGTGACACGGTTGATTATCGCACCGCGTACTTTTCCGCCTATGAATTCTGTGAGCATCTTTGTCTTGAGTGCATCAACTATTGATGAAAGATCTGGGTTTACAACCAGTATTACCTCATCGGCAATTGCAAGAGGGACAATTCCGTCATGGTTGATCCCTGCCGGAGCATCGATTATCAAAATATCGCACTCGCCGATAAGTTCGCTCATAACATCCCTCAGACGTTCGGGATCTGAATTTTTGAATCCTTCAAGAGAGAGTCCGCTTGGAACAACAGTTACTCCGAATGGCCCGGGGTATGCTGCCTCTTTTACCGATGCCTCTCCTGCAAGAACATCGTGCAGTGTAACAGGCATACCGTCAAGGCCGAGAATTAGGCCGAGATTTGCCATGCCCATATCGGCATCAATGATGTATGTCCGCTTTTTGTGGTAGGCAAGCATTGAGCCGAGATTTGCTGTTACTGTTGTTTTGCCCGTTCCTCCCTTCCCGGAAGCAATTGTAAATACTGTCGTCATTTAAATCATCCCAATCATGAGGATATCATAGATTTTTCCGCAAAATAAAGCTGATATCCCGTTTAATCAGTTCCAAAACCCCTTCAGGCAGTTCTGTATCTGATTTCATTATGCCTATTACGGTGCCTCCCCTGAAAGAAACGCCTGTAAGCCTTGTTTTCGGGTCATCCGGCTGTCTGTTCATATTGTAGAGGTGACTGTATTTTGCCGCATCTTCTTCGGGATGCGTTTTTGTCGAGCTTATGACCAGCCCGTCTGATGTTGCCATTGTAAAAGAGGAGAGGCTGTAAGTATCGGATAAAACCGGCAGATTTTCTTCTATTGTGCCGTGAAGATAGATATCTTCTGGGTTTTTTTCTTTCAGTTTAAAAAATCTGTCTTCTTTTACCGGTGCTACCGGTGCTTTTGCCCTTTCTTCAGGAATATTTGGAATTGCCGTTTTCTCCATCTTTTCAAGCTTTTCAAAAAGCCGCTTTGTGTACAGGAATGTGTTGACGTTTGTGATCAGTACGGCAACAAGAATCACTGCCATTAGTGTGAGAATGGTGTATAAATACAGGAACGGATCTATCGTGCTCATTTGTTTTCCTCTTCTTGTAATTTTTCTTCAATTAGATGTTCAAGATGGATTTTTCTGAGCAGCTCTTTTGCATTTGAGCGGAAGTTATCCTCTATTGACTTTATTTCTTCCAGACTCATCGCAAGTATAAGAGAATCGTCTTTTAAATTATCCGTTTCTTCTGTATCTGATTTCTCCGGCAGTCTTTCAAAAGGCTCTGGAAATTTCGGTTTTAACGGGCTTTCGCGTCTCTGATATGTCTCTGGTGCTGCTTTCTGTACAATGATTTCAGGCTTTATTTTTGTAGAATAGTCAGAAGAGGCCGGTGGTTTGTCTGACTCTTCAGAGGTTTTAAATCCCGGATTAAATTCCATTGAAAGCTTTATCTGGGCCTCTGTATATCCTGACTGTTCTGCTGTAACTGCCCCTTTTGGATTTTTAAGGATCAAAAAAAGAGCTTCATCTCCGGATTTACCCAAAGCTTCAGCTAAGATAACTCTTCCTTTGCTGAAAATCAGTTCTCCTTCAAGATCCCCGAATATGCCTGAGCACAAACCTGAGAACTGTTTTTCCTTTATTTCGGAAAATATCGCTTCGATATTGCCGTCGCGAATAAAACGTTCAAATCTGCCTCTGGGCAGTTGCATATTTCAAATGACTGTAAGAAACATTATTAATGTTCTCATTTATTTTTTTCAAAAATGTTTCCTTGATAATATTATAGGAGGGATTAACGAATCTGTCGTAAATTGACAGATTTCAAAAAAATATTTCGCCGGCCAGTATCTTTTCAATGCAGTCCGATGCTTTTTCTGCACCTCTGATAACCTCGGGGTCAGGAGTGGCAGTATATTCTTTTATGCTCCCTGCTTCGATTCCCAATGTTATAATCTCTGTTTCGGGTATCAGATGCGCGGCGATTTCTATTACTTCAGAAATTCCGGCATCGTGAATGGAAAACTGTGAGGGATTTACAGGTGGTGTCTTTGTAAAGACCAATACATCGCCTTTGTTTTTTCCAATTCCTATCATCGCATCGACAATGATGATCCTGTCATATCCTTCCATATCCGGTATAAGGCCAAGACCACCGGTCCCGCCGTCAATTATATCAAGAGCCGGATTTTTTAAAAGAAGCATCTCCATGACCTTAAGTCCTACGCCGTCATTTCCCATAAGCGGATTTCCGCAGGCGATTATTCGTGTTTTTACCGGTATCATGTGGAACACTTTTTTAAAATTCAGTATTTTGGATATTGCAGGTTTAGTCTTTTATGCCCTTTGTGATATTAAAATACACTGATTTTCAGTTATAATTTACGGGTTTCTAATCATACTTTTCAGAATTTTTTCTGAGCTTTCCGGGATTTACAGCCAGAATCCGGAGATATCTGTCATTTTCAGCCGGATTTTCCGGTCGGAAGAAAGGAAAAGATTTGGATGTATAATCAGATCGCCTTGAACATAATGTTTAACAAAAATCCTGCAATTAATCCAAGTGAGAGTGTGTAAAATGAGACCATAAACGCAATCTTTAATCCCATCTCCCTGTAAAGAACTGCAATTGTCGAGATACACGGAACAAAGAGGACACTGACAATCGCAAATATGTAAAGCTGTACTGCTGTCATCACAGATCCCAAATCCGCTGTTCCGGCAAGTATTGCAAGCGTCTCAAATGCCATTTCCTTTCTGAGAATTCCAAACAATAGTGATGTTGATGCATAATCGGGGAGTCCGAGAACACTTTCCATAACCGGTGCAAGCATATCCTGGAATGCCTGAACAATCCCTGCGTACTGAAGAACCCCCAGGATTACGCTGCTTACCAGAAGAAGAGGCATTGCGATGAACAAAAATTCCTTCATGTGAAGCCAGGCACGTGAAAGAGTCTGCTTTGGTTTTGGTCTTCTTAACGGAGACATCTCAAGTATCATCCCGAACTGATCACCGGGAGTAATCCTTGTCAGAACAAGTCCTGTCAGAATAATTAGAACAAATATTATCAGATATACTGAGAAAGCGGCAGGTATTCCGACAAATACCGCCACAATCCCTGCAATTATGACTGTGCGTGCCGAGCAGGGCACCATTGTGATTAAAAATGAGGCGATTATTTTCTCTCTTTTTGTAAGCTGTCTGATGCTCATAATTGCAGGAACATTGCATCCGAATCCCAGAACCATCGGAATTAATGCCTGTCCGTGCATTCCCACCCTGTGCATGGCACGGTCTGCAAGAAAGGCTGCTCTTGTCATATACCCCGAGTCCTCAAGTATTGATACCAGAATATAGAAGGTGAAGACGAACGGAAACGCAATCCCAAGTCCTGCCTGAAGTGCGATTAAAACCGAGAACGCGATCTCCTCCCAGAAAGGAGACAGACCAAGAGAGAACATTGGGTTTATCAGCAAATTGTCAAAAAGTTCTACAATAATCTCCTCAAGAAACGATCCAATAAAGAATACGCAGAGAAGTGTTGAGAGAAGGATGAAAAGCATCAGGGGGATGCCCGGAAAAGAGCGGGTCAAAAGTCTGTCGATTCCGAAAGAGAATTCGTTTTTACCTGTTTTTGTCACCTCTGATGCAAGCTTTTCAGCCTCATTGTGGAGGTTTGCGGCAAGTATCTGGTGAACAGACATCCTGTGATGCTCCTCTATTTCATCAGAGATTGTTGCTGCTGTTTCAATAAGTTCAGGGTCATCGCCGATTCCCTGCAGTGCAAGCAGTGCATCTCTCCTTTCGCAGTTGCTGAGCTTTACAAGGCTTCGCACTCCCGCTTCAATGCTTCGGTTATAAGGGATTTTGTGTGAAATAAGGCTTGAATTTTGAATAGCTTCGGGGATAATTTTCTCTATGTTTTTCCCTTCTGAAGCTGCGGTCTCAATTACAGGGCACCCGAGTATTTCCGAGAGTTTTTGAGAGTCAATTATGATCCCCTGTTTTTCCGCCTCGTCCATCATGTTTATGACGACTATTGCGGGAATACGGTACTCGGATACTGAGAGGAGAAGATAGAAGTTTCTCTCAAGATGCTTTGCATCCAGGACAATTATAAGAGTGTCAATCTCTTTTTTGATAAGGCACTGGCGGACTTCCGTCTCCTCCTCAGAGACTCCGTCAAGTGAATAAATCCCCGGGAAGTCAACTATCTCAAATCTTTCGTTTTGGTAGCAGACGCTACCTGAGTACATGCCGATAGTAGTGCCGGGAAAGTTTGATATCTCAACTCCGATTCCTGTCAGCTGGTTGAATATGAGCGATTTGCCTACGTTTGGGTTTCCTATCAATCCGAATTTCATAAAAACGAAAACCTGAATATTATTTCTCTTTACTGACAAAGACCGACTTTGCAATCTCGGGGCTGAGTGCAACCTCACAGCCTTTAATTATTACAACCATCGATCCGTTGGCAAGCTTCCTTGTGATTTTTATCTTTTCATCAGGTATTACACCCAGATCATTCAGCCTGTTTGTCCTCCTGTAACCCCCCATTGTGCAGAGCACTTTTACGATATCCTCCTCGGCAAAGTCTGTGAGCGGATGCATGTCGCATGAATCCCTCTCCTCAAAACCTCCGTGAAATCTGTGTCTGCACGGGCCCGGACGGTTAAGATAATTCTTAAGCCTCTTTATTGTATCTTCTGAGGCACTGTGTTCAAGTTCGCAGGCCTCCTTTGAGGCTGTTTCCGGCTCGACTCCGAGCATTTCTGTCAGGAAACACTCGAGAACCCTGTGCTTTTTTATGATACAGTTGCCGGTTTTTATTCCTTCGGGTGTTAAATTAAGACTTCCGTCAGCTTTGATTGTCAGGAATCCCATCTCTTCAAGAGAGTGGAGATCATCTGTTATCTCCTCCTCCCCTTTATTAAGGGCCGCCGCCAGATTCCTGACAGATTCCACTGAAAGTGAATCAAACGAGTTGTTTATTATAGCTTCAAGGTAATCTTCGTATTCAGACTGTTGCATAAATCATCAGATTTTCAATCTTTGAAAACAAAAATATTGGTATTGTTAGGAAAAAATCTAAAAACCTAAACAAATCATTAATAACACTAAAAAGGGCGTGTGAATAATAGACATTTTTTCAAGAATTTTTAAAAGGGGCAGGGCTGAAAGTGAAAGCAGGGGTCAAGAGGAGCTTTTTTGTCTGCTTCAGGATACAGCGGAAGCAGGGACGGGTGAAGAGTGTGAGATCCTTTCCAGGTATTCCGAGAGGATACATGACATTACAATTCTCTGCACCGTTCTATCGCAGGCAAGAACCAAAAATGAAATGATTGATCTTATCGGAAACGAGATTGAGAAATACCCGCTAAAATGCTTTAACGAAATGATGGAAAATTTCAGGGAAAAAACTGTTCATATTGATGAAAGATACAGAGAAAAGCTCCTTGAAAAAGTCGGTGAACAGATATTTGACACGTACCATGAGCTTATGCTTCTTCACAGGGAGAGAAAATACAATGATTTCCTAAAAGCACCCGATAAGAAATCTTCTCAATACTGGAAGATGGTGCTTATGGCATGCAGGGGGAAGGCATGTGAAAAAGATCCTCTCCATCTTTATCTGAAATACCTTCTTGCAGGTTTTACGATGTTTGTTCTTGAAAAACCCGCCCACCCTGCTGGAACCCCGTTCCCCGGAGGAAGCAGTGTTGAGGAGGATTACGGCGAATATTTCTGTCCTGTAAGGGACAAGGCCGATGATGTTTTGTATTCACTCTGTCCTTTCTGCCCTGCAAAACAGTCGAGTGAGTATATGCTCAGCTACTCAAAAAATCACCGGAAGAGAAAGGAAAAAGAAGGGCATATCCAGAATTATTTTACCAATTTCAAGGGATAAAAGATATTTCCTTCTCATATCTTCTTTTTTAAAATATTATTTTTTAGATTTTTTCCCTGTCCTTTGCAAAATACGAGAAGGCTATTGCAACTATGCAGATGACTGCGGCAGAAAGGAAGGTAAGCTGAAATCCTGAAACAAGGAGTCCTCTTTTAATCTCCACCGGTGCGGTTGATGTGATATGATATGCCGCAATTTCCGCATAGATTATGGCGGCAAATATTGTCTCAAAGACTGCCACTCCGACAGAAGCACCAGTATCCCTTACAGTCATCATAAGGCTTGAGATAATCCCTGAATCCTCACGCTTTGTGTATGAAAATATCAGGTTGCTGTTAGCCGGTATGAAGAGTCCTGCCGAGAATCCCATCATTCCGAGGCCTGCAACCAGAAAGGGAAGGGATGAACTGCTGTCAAGCATGGAAAACATCAGAAACGAAATGCCGCAGATAACAGATGAAACAGTGCAGATATTTCTCGAACCGCTTCTGTCAGATATTATCCCGGCAACAGGGCCGGCTATGATCATTGCAATGGACGGCACAACAAGTATTATTCCTGATACCGCAGGGGGGAACTCCTTTACATACTCCAGATAGAAGGGGAAGAGGAATGTTGCACCTGTAAAAAGAAGCATTATAATTGCCGCGGATGCATTTGCGAATGAAAAGTTTCTGTTTTTGAATATAGAGAGATCCAAAAGCGGATTTACATGTCTTTTTTCATTTATGATGAAGAGCAAAAATGAAATTGCACAAAATACGAATGATCCAAGAATAAAAGGAGATGCCCACCCTTTTTCTGCGCCCATATTGAGTGCAAATATTCCTGATGCTATACAGAGGAATACCAGAATTGAGCCTGCATAATCAAATATGAACTTACCCGGGGCTTTTTTGTCGGGAGGCAGATGCCTGAGTCCCATTATTATACCAAGAATTCCGACCGGGATATTCACAAGGAATATCCAGTGCCAGCCGGCATACTGGGTGAAAATACCTCCAAGGAAAGGTCCGGCGGCAAGTCCTATCGATGCCATGACAGTTGAAACGGCAAGGCCCCGTCCCCTCAGATCAGCCGGAAGATATACCGCGACCATCCCTGCACCAAGGCCTGAGAGCATTGAGGCGCCTATTGCCTGTATTACACGGAAAAAAACCAGATACCAGAAATTTTCAAATAAGAAAGGCATTATCCCGCACAGTAGCGATCCGAGTGTAAATACGGCAAAACCCGCAATAAATATTTTTTTATAGCCTTTATTGTCTGCAATTTTTCCAAAAGCCAGCATGAAGCTGCTTAGTATTATCAGATATGCAAGTGATACCCATGCAACAGTTCCCGAGGAGATTCCGAAATCGGTTGATATGGTAGGAAGTGCGATGTTAACGATTGTGGCATCGAGTGAACTCATAAAAGCTGCAAGGGCGATTGTCATCAGCAGGAGGCCGAATGCTGCTTTTTGCTTGTTGTTTTCAGGCATCTTTTAGAAAAACTCCTTATTTTTCCGGTTAGTAAATATGTATCTTCCTTTTCAATAAAAAATTGAGTGCATGATAAATCCGGATTAACAATGATTGGAGATTTAACAAAAAAGAACCGTGAAGGTGTAATTACAAATCCCGGGGGGCATTAAAAATTGGGTATTTAGGGGCTTATTCTTTGGCAGTTAATATATAGTTTACAATCTTCGGAGGCATTGTCGTGGATTTAGCAATTTCCTCAGGTGTTTTCCCCAAACCGGCGAGCCTTTTCACACAGACATCCATTCTCTCCCCGACTTCAATCATATGCCCGTCAGGGTCGAGGAATCTTACTGTAAACTGACACCAGGGCTGTTCTTTTACATCATGAACGAACCTTACCCCGGCGGCTTTTAATGTTTCAGAGGTATGATCCATATCTTCAGTTTCGTAATAGAGTTCGAGCATACGTTTTGAGCCAAAATCACCGGTCTTTGAATCAACATCGGAATCACCGAATATCACTTTTCGCCCGTAACTCCCGTCCCAGATTGCAAGTCTGCTTTTAAAGCCTACATTTAAACCGAGATCGAGTTCAATCTCCTCTCCCATCACTTCTGTGTAAAATTTTTTAGAAACCCCGACATCCTTTACGAAAAGGACTGTTGAATGAAAGGAGAAGGGTTTTTTCTTCATAACCTCAGATTCTGTCATTATTTTATGGGATGATTTTAATAATTATTAACTGTTTCCCGTACAGAATGAAAATAAAAAATGAAATAAAAAAGGAAAAAGTGACAATATTTCTTCAAAAAATTTGGGTTTTAAAGGTTTAAAAGGCCTGAGAGACTGATATTTATTTCTTAATTTTTTCAGATTAGGCTCTTTCTCTTTAATTTTTCATTATTTTCATCTCTCCATCTGACAACGGGGATATTGCAGAAGGGCTGAATCTCACGGTTTTTGAAATAATCCTGATGATATTCTTCAGCTTTCCAGAATTTTTTTGCAGGCTCAAGCAGCGTTGCAATATAAAGGCCTGTTCCTTCAAGCTCTTCGATCAGTTTTTCAGCGGTTTTTTTCTGTTCTTCATCGGTGTAGAATATGACTGATCTGTACTGCTCTCCCACATCAGGACCCTGACGGTTTACCTGAGTTGGATCATGTATCTCAAAAAATCGTTTTGCCAGAGTTTCATAATTTATACGTGCAGGATCATAAAAGACAAAAACAGTCTCCGCATGTCCTGTTGTGCCTGAGGAGACGTCATCATATTTTGGACTGGCTGTGTTTCCGCCCATGTATCCGGCAGCGGTTGAAATTACGCCCTCGAGTTCAGACATATAATATTCAACACCCCAGAAACAGCCGCCTGCAAAGTATGCAACACCTGCATTAATATCCTTTTTTGGAACAAAAAGAAGAGAAACTGAATTTACACAGTGCCGCGTATTCTTTGGTGTTAGCAGTTCTCCCTCAAATACATGGCCGAGATGGGCCCCGCAGTTTGCGCATAATATCTCAGTCCTTATACCGTCATGATCCAGAACTCTCTTCACGGCATTTTTTATTTCGTCATCAAAAGAAGGCCATCCGCAGTTGGAATCAAATTTATCATCCGATGAATAAAGCATTGCTCCGCATCTTCTGCATGCATATACCCCCTCTTCAAAAAAATCAACATATTCACCGTAAAATGGAGGTTCCGTGCCTTTATGGACAATGATTTCCTCTTCTTCAGGAGTAAGCTCCCTGTATTTTCCCGGTGGTGTCTCTCCCCTCATAGAGTCTCAATATACACCGTCTGGATAATAATATTTCGGGAGAGTTGTAAGAGGTGTGCTCTCCGGGGCTTGAAAAATAGGTGTGGTTATTTTCTTCTAAGGAGGCATATCGCCGCAAAAACGGAAAAAAGAGCCGTTACTGCAAGAATGCCCGGAGCACTCTGTGTAGGCTGTATGGGCTGTCCTCCTGGTTTTGCAAGTCCCATTGAGAGTGTGGAGGTTTCTCCCGCGTTGACATTAATCTTTGAAAATGAGTCCTGGTATCCTGAAAGTCTGAGCATTATGCTGTGCTCTCCCGGGGATACACCTGTAATGGTGTAAGGGGTTATTGCTCCCGAGTATATGTCATCAAGGTAAACCATCGCCCCTGACGGAGTTGAGGTGATATATATCGAGCCTGTTGTCGGTGCAGGCGTGCTTCCCATTTCAGCTGAAACGGTTATGGCGGCTCCGTCCCTGACAACTGTCACATATGTTATATAATCCGGAAATCCTGCCAGTGTAAGCTTTATCTGGTGCTGTCCGGGGACAACATTTGTAATCGGGAATGACTGCTGATCCATTGTTTCACCGACGTAGACACCATCAAGGTAAATCTTTGCTCCCGCAGGGTTTGAGTCGACATATATACCCTGCACGTTGGAGATCGGCTTTAGTTCCGCATGGAGTGCAATCTGTGTTCCCTCGACCACGTTAACTGATTTCTTCCAGTTATAGTAGCCGTTTTTGGAGACCTCAATTTCATGACCGCCTGAAGACAGGCCTGTTATTACGTACGGGGTCTGCCCGACTATCTTGGCATTAACTGAAACATAAGCTCCGGAAGGGTTTGATGTGACTGATATTGAGCCAGGAGTTATCAGGTTTAACTGGACGTACTGTGTGGATCCCCCGTAAACAGTCGCTGTGGTTTCGCCTGTTTCGTATCCTTCCGCCTCTGCCTCAATGTTGTATGATCCTTCCCTTAATCCCGAGAGGGTGATTGGTGAGAGACCCTGGTAAACATTATTTAAAAAAATTCTTGCTCCTGAGGGTGATGTTGAGATGTAGAGGTTTCCGGTGTCTGATGTCGTCGGACTCGGGATCGGGTTGAGTGTGACATAAACATCGACATCTTCACCTGCAGCAGGGACTGCCGGAAGTGTGGTCTGGGCTGTATAGTATCCTGATTTCTGGACACTCACTCTCTGATAGGGTGTTGCTGTTGTGTAGACCCCCACTGAGAGTATGCCCCCTGTTATCTGACCTTTGTATTCGCCGTCAAAGTAGACGCTTGCATCGTTGACATTGCAGTGGATATTGTACCACGCCATATCGCCGCCGACTGCTTCTGCCGGAGATGCCAGAAGAACCAGCAGGGCGGCAGCAATGACATACAGGATTGCATTTTGGTTCATGATATTATCATATTTCTTTAACTTCATGAATGTATTTATTGGATTTTTGGTGACTTTCACATATCACGTTGATCCGTTTTTGTCCTGAAAACTACGGCGAGCATTAAAACAGGTGAAAATCTTTCGTCAGGATGAAAAAAAGGTTTGATTTTCCAGTTTTAAACCCGTTAATTCGACAACAAACGCTTTGTATATACAAATACAAAATTATTCTTTATTACTCGCAGGTGGTCAATACGCAGAATTTCAAATTAGCCGGTGATGAGGGTATAATTTCGGAAGTCCCGAATATAGAGGTAAAAACCCTTGAGTTCCGGTTATTTTTAACAAATAAACGTCTTATTCTTGTTGAAAACAACAAAGTCGCTACTGCACCGGTTGAAGTGCCCTTAGAGGTGATACGCTCTGTTTCCGCCGGGAAAAACTTTGCAGACGATCCAACTATCAGGCTCTCGATGGCTGCACCGGACGGAACACAGAAGAGGATGGTTCTCACTTTCTCCCAGGATTTTTCAGGTTTGAGAGATAAAGAGCGTGATCACCTGAAGAAGAAGATAGAGGGTGTGGTTTCGGAGTATCAGATTTCAGCCAGACCCGCACCGAAGCCCTCTTCAGCCGCTTTTGCTGAAAGTTCAGGTGTAAACAGCAGTAAAAGCGCAAGGATGCCTTCAAAGTCTAATGACGGGGGAATAATCTCGGCTGAAAACGTGATTGTAAAATCACAGGAATATTCAATATCGCTGACCAACGCGAAATTAATACTAAAAGATCCAAACCGCCCGAACAAACCCTCGGATATCCCGATGGGGGCTGTGAGAAGTGCCGAGAGCGAATCAAACGAACAGGGCGAACCGGCCATAGTGCTAATGGTCGAAGCCGGAAATGGCAGCATGAGAAGGATGGTCCTTTCGTTTTCACAGTGGTACGACAAAAACCGCTGGGGGGAGCGTGAGATGTGGGTTCGTGCAATACAGGACATTATTGCAACAGGGAGTGTGGGTGAACTCTATACACCTCCGGCTTCTGCCGCCCCTGACTATTCAGCTCCTGTGCAGTCGGGGTATGAGTGTGATGGTTTTTCAGCTCCGCCACCTTCCTCTCCTCCCGGTGTATGCGGGAAATGCGGTGCCGGACTTGATCCTGCTTCAAGGTTTTGCAAGAACTGCGGTTTTCCGGTTGCATCCGCCGGCAGCCCGCCGGGTGATTTAGGATATTCTTCAGCACCTTCCGGCGGCTATTCGGGCGGCATAATCGATTCGGATTCCCCTGGTGGTTTTGGTGAATTTGAAGAGAGAGATGAGTTTCCCGGGTCTCGCGGCAGGAAGGCCAAAAAGGCATCAGGGAAAACTGCTCCACGAAGGAGAAAACCCAAAAAAGAGCGTCCTGCAAAGGTCAGACCCGCAAGGGCGGATAATTCGGTATTCGGGAGGATAATGGCATTTCTGGCAGCGCCTGACAAGGCGTACCAGATGACAAAGGGGCAGGACATGATGGATGCAGCACCTGTTTTTCTGATCTCTGCGGGTATTTTTTCGTTTGGAAGTATGCTCTTTCTGCATCTTTACGCTTCGTCACTTGATCCCGGGACATACCCTGTTATAACCTCACTAAAGGACATCGGGGTTATGGCAGGACTTGCATTTGAGATATTGCTCTTAATGCTGGTGTTTGTGTTTGTATCGGGATTTCTGCTTCATGTGGGTGTTATGGTTGCCGGATACAGGAGTGAATGGGAGGACTGTGTGAGAATTGCCGGATACTCCTCGGTACCGTTTATACTCGGAGGCATAATACCGTTTATAGGTGTTTTTCTGGCACCTTTGTGGGCATTTTTCCTGCAGTTCACCGGTGTCAGGGAGACATATGATCTTCAGACAGGAGAGGCGGCAATTGCCATTGGAATTCCTGTGATTTTGTTCATACTAATGTTTGCACTGTTTGTGATCACCGGTGACGGCGGATTTGCAATATTTGGAGGTGTCTGAAAATGGACTTTGTTAAAAGAATTGTTCTTCTAATGCTTGTTGGAATGTCGCTGATTTGTAGTGTATATGCAGGAACGGCCGGATATTCATATACAAATCCTGATTCGGCAGATTATATGACTGTTACATTCACCGGAACATCATCCGGGGGAACACCGGTTTCCTGGTCATGGAATTTTGGAGACAGCACAACCGGTACCGGGCAGAGCATTCAGCACACTTATGAATATATTGATACGGGCAGTCTCATCCATAGTGTCAATCTGACTGTTACTTTTGATGACAATACAACAGCTTCGTTTGAGGATAATATAAACATAGATGAGCCGACTCTTCATGCCTCATTCACAAGCGATCCGGCAATTTCTCTCGACAAAATTACCGGCTACGCCCCGCTGCCTGTGACGGTTACGGACACCACAATAGGCAGGCATGAGACTGACTGGAATTGGGGTGATGGGACCGATACTTCATCAGTAAATCCGGGAAGCCATACTTACCAGACATCCGGAACCTACACTTTGCGTCTTACGGTTACAAGGGATTCTTCAACAAGCACTTATTCAAGATACGTTGTTGTAAAGGAACCTGATGTGACAGCGGCATTTTCTGCAAATATTACAAAAGGCATTGCGCCGCTTACAGTTGAGTTTACGGATGAATCATCCGGAGATATAGATTCTTGGGAGTGGGAAATTGTCGGAGATGGATTTTCAACCACAAGAACGGACGAGAATTTTGTCTACACCTTCGAAAAGGCGGACACCTATACTGTTCTTCTAAGGGCATCCGGAACAGGGGGCACAGATACCGAGGAGAAAAAGGATTACATAACGGTTACCCCTAACATCACCGCCTCATTCAAGGCAACCCCTCCTCTCACCGGATATGCACCGTTAAAGGTTCAGTTTACCGACACATCTGTCGGTCACCCAAACATTACCTCCTGGCACTGGGACTTTGGAGATTACAGACAGTCAAATGAGCCCAACCCTCTGCATACATATCAGGATGCGGGAACATTCACTGTAATTCTGACTGTAGAAAATGATCAGGGTGAGATATCTGCAACAAAGACAGACTACATAACGGTTAAGGGTGAGGCAACCCCGACGCCCACAAAAACTCCCACTCCGACTCCTAAAGTCACGTTAATGCCGACTCCGACAACAGCCGTGACTGCTGACAACAGTAAGGAGACCACACTTTCTGCTGGCGGGCAGACAGGAACCAGAATTTTCGGGATACCCGGAACAGAGTTCTTCAGATCAGAGATAACAAAATTCTACGGTCTCTACAAGGAATATGTGTATCTGGTAAAGCATATCGGCGGATAACGCCGGAATTTTTAATTTTTTTACAATCTGAACGTCAGAGAAGAAACTGTAAAAATTCTGAATGAAATTTTATATGCAGAAAAAAATATTTTAATTTGTTTTTGATTTGCCCTGGTTTGCAACAGCACTCATCGCTTTTTGAATCTCTTCCTGGTTTCCAAGATAATAATGTCTTATAGGCCTTAAATTTTCATCCAGTTCATATACAAGCGGGACGCCTGTCGGGATGTTCACCTGTGAGATCTCATCATCCGATATGTTGTCAAGGTTTTTTACAAGTGCCCTGATACTGTTGCCGTGTGCCGCAATGAGAATACGCTTTCCTGATTTAATTGCGGGAGCTATCTCATCATCCCATATCGGGAGGAAGCGGGCAACCGTGTCTTTGAGACACTCTGTAAGGGGTATCTCCTCAGGCTTCAGATCTTTGTAGCGTCTGTCAAATGCAGGACTTCTCTCATCATCTTCTGCGAGTGCGGGGGGAGGTGTGGTGTAGCTTCTGCGCCAGATGAAAACCTGTTCATCCCCGTATTTTTCTGCGGTTTCTGCTTTATTTAACCCCTGGAGTGCCCCGTAATGGCGCTCGTTAAGCCTCCATGAACGGGTTACCGGAATCCACATTAGATCCATCTCATCAAGTGTAATCCAGAGCGTCCGAATGGCCCTTTTTAACACAGAGGTGTACGCAGCATCAAAGGTGTAGCCTTCCGATGCAAGCATTTCGCCTGCCGCTTTTGCCTCTTTTAGCCCTTTTTCTGACAGGTCAACGTCTTTCCAGCCGGTAAAGCGGTTTTCCCTGTTCCATTCACTCTCTCCGTGGCGAAGCAAAACAAGTTTGTACATGATTTTATCAAAACTCCTGATAATTTAATAGACGATTAACAAAAAAAAACTGATTGAAGAAGGGCGGTAAAACCCTTCTGACATTTCTCTTTATGAAACTGTTTTTGTAACTGTAACTGTTCCCAGTGCAGCGGATGTTGAATCGGTTGTCTTCTTTCCCTTTGGATCAACGATATCTACCATCATTATTTTACCCGGTCCTCCGGCGTCCTGTGTCTCTGTGTCAACCACTTTTGAGACAGTTGCAACTATTGTGCCGGTTGGATTGGTTATTGGGATTGGTTTGTATCCTATGCCGCTGATTGGTGTTTTAACCCCGTTCACAGTGTAGCTTCCTTCCCAAGAACCCTGATAAAAAATTTCAATATGCCATGTGCCAAAGGTGTCTGATGTACTTGTGCCCCCGCTAGGAAGGGTTGTGCCCGGGTTTGTTGTGCTTGTGGAAGAAGATGAATCCGGCGGTGCGACAGGTGTTGTTCCCGAATTTCCTCCTGCAAACATTCCGCTCGACAATATGATTCCGGCGACTGCCAAAACGACCACAATAACCGCGGCAATTCCTAAAATCTTTGGAAGACCCTCGGGGATTCTGCTCTCTTTGTAACCGTAAGAGTCATATCCTCCCCTTGAGGCTTTTTTCATAGCCTTCTGCTGCTGCTTTTGCGCCTTTATTGCTTCCTTTTCCCTTCTCTTTTCTTCTTTTATCCTGGCTTTTTCCGACTTTTGCATATCTCTGCGGCCGTTACCCGGATGACGTGCTCTTCCGGCCGGTGCCTGCATATCCCTGTAATATGGATCGTCTTCAAGGCTCATTCCGCCACGGGAAGACTGCTGCTGGTAGTCGTTGTAGCCATGATGTTGTGGAGGCCGGGGAGGAGGTGTCGGCATTCTCTGGGCCGGCCTCTCCTGAGGCGTTCTACTCTCTTGAAACTGTGGGGGTGCAGAAACCCGCTGGCCGCATGAAGGGCAGAACATTGAGCCCGGAGGTATACTGGCTCCGCAGAAGCGGCAGAACCCGGCCGATGATACACCGGGGCGGGGAGGTTCCTGCCTTTCGTGACGTACTGGCGGGACAGGCGGGGGTGTCTGCGGCCGATTTGGTTCTCTGTAAATCTGTGGTTCGGCTCTTTGTTCTTCTCTCACAGGCCCGGGTGAAAAAAGATCATTTCCCTGCCTGTTCTCCCGTGGTCTGCTCTGTGCAGGAGGCATTTCGTGCTGCATCGGGGGAACCGACTGCCTCTGGTAGCCGGAAGGCTGAGGTGAAGGGCTAAACTGACCGTCTTGAGGTCTTTTTGGGAAGTCTGGAATTCTCTGGTATTCAGACTGATTTTTTGGCGTAAGAATTCCAAGCTTCTCAATCCATTCGTCACGTTCTGCATACCTGTAATCACCCTTCTGGCTGAACCTTATGATCATCTCACCGACATCGCCTGACGGTTTTTGAATCGAGAGATCAATTAACGGTGTGCCGTTTTGATCAGCTCTTGGTTCAAATTTCTTTACTAAATTTAACGGAAAGACAAGTTCCTTTCGATCATATATTTCATCGGTTTTTTTAACAAAAATTATTCTTCTATTCGTTAAAAAAGCATCAAAAACTGTGTTTTTTACGATGACGTCAGGTGATGTCCTGACAATATTTTCATCTGGTTTTAAATTTGGCTGGTACATATTTGCTGTGTAAAATTTAGGATAAATAATATCATAAAGCATTCCCTGCCTGTTGTATTAAGTATATTTGATAAATTCACTCTGAAAATTAATTAATTTACGATTATTGTCCTAAATTTTCACTAATAATTATATATATCTGGAAAATATAAGAAAATGCATCACTAATAAAAATAATTTTTACTGTCCGGGGGTGTTCGATGGAATTAAAGGGAATAATGAATATAAGAAATACAAAGACCGGCTTTTTTTCATTAGCGGGTTATGATCTCTGGGATATCTCTATTGCAGTCAGCACCTCTGTCGCCTTCATTTTAATGTTGCTTGTCAGGTTTTCGGGAATAACCATATTTGCATCCCATCTGATATTCATACCAATAGCCATTTTTGCTTACAGGTACCCGGAAAAAGCGCTGATTTTCTCGGGCATTCTGGCTGTCGTCTACCTTTTAATCTTTAATATTTTATTTAGTAAAGCAGAGGAGGACTATTACCGGACTGTTTTGAGGGCACTTGCTTTTCTCTGTGTGGGTGGATTTGTTGGCTATATTTCAGGTAGCCGCAAGTTAAAAAAAGAGAGGTATCCGGATATTTTTCAAAACATACCTGAATCTGTATTTGTCTGCGGGATAACGCCGACAGGTCTTATCGGAAAGATACAGGACTGCAATAAAACAGCCTTAAGATATATCGGCCATTCAAAAGAAGAGATTAAAAATCTCTGTTTCTATGATTTATTCCCTGAGAAAGAGAGAAACAAAATGATGAATATGACTGATATTTCCACCAGTAATGAGTGTTTATCCTTTGAGTCGGAAATTTCAGGGAAAAACGGAGAGATTTACCCTGTTGAAATCAGCACACAGTTATTTGGACCAGAGAACTCTCTTTCGGCTATAATTATTGCAAAGGATATATCACTGAGAAAAAAAGCGGAGGCTGAGATTCTTGATAGCCGCTGGAAACTTTATGAGGCGCATAAGATAGCGAATCTGGGATACTGGGAGATAGATTTTGATACCTGGGGTCAGAAGTGGTCAGATGAGGCCTTCATGATATTTGGAATGGAACCAACAGCAGATTCCAGAGTAACCTGTCTTGAACTCCAAGAACTCATTGACCCGGCAGATGCTCCTGAGGCCCTTGAAAATTATTATGAATCGATAAATAAAGGCAAGGATTACTCGCAGCAGATGCGCATTATGAAACCGGGAGGAGAAAAAGGCTGGATAAAGGTGAGCTGCCAGCACTATCTGGATGATTCCGGGAAAATTATCCGTTCACTTGGTACGGTTCGTGATATTACAAATGAAGTGAACACAGAAACCAAAATTAAAGAACAGGCTGAATATTTCGGAACGCTTCTTGAGACAATTCCCAATCCTGTTTTTTACAAGGATGAAAAAGGAGTTTATAAGGGCTGTAATCAGGCATACGCCGATATGGCCGGATTTACAAGGGAGGAGATAGTGGGAAAAACTGTTTATGAGATCTTTGAAAAGAATACGGCTGAGGCACAGAATATAAAGGATGATCTTGTCCATAGGGCCTCGGGGACACAAGTTTATGAATCCGAAATACACGGCACTGATAATAGAATAATAAACGTAATCGTCAGCAAGGCGGCTGTAAAAGATAAGTATGGTAATCCTGCAGGCATCGTAGGTGTTATACAGGATATTACGGAAATTAAGAAGACAAAGGCAAACCTCTTTAAGTCTCTTGAAGAAAAGAGCGTTCTTCTTCAGGAAGTAAACCACAGGGTAAAAAATAATCTTGCAGCTATCTCAGGGATTCTTGAAATTGAAAAAAGCAGGATCGATGATGAAAAAGCACTGGAGTTTCTTACAGAGGCTGAAAACAGAATTCAGTCAATGGTGATCGTTCACGAAAGTCTCTACCACTCCGGCAGCGTTTCCGAAATTGATGCCGATGAACATTTCAGAAATCTTGCCGAATCTGTGATGTCATCCTATTCCCACTATATACAGCCGTCTTTGTTTGTGGATACAAATTACTGCAAAATCGATATTAAGTCTGCAATACCGTGCAGTCTTGTCTTAAATGAGATTCTGACAAACTCTATGAAGTATGCATTTTGCGGCAGGAAAAAGGGAAACATCTCAATAATTCTTGAATGTTCAGACGGCAAAATGACGCTGATGGTCTCTGATGACGGCATAGGAATTCCGGATGACTTTGATCCTGATACCTCCCCGACTCTTGGAATGAAGGTGATATACAATATAGTGAGGCTTCAGCTCAGGGGTGAGGTGACTCTCGAAAGGACAAAAGGAACCAAATGGATTGTAACCTGGCCTAAAAACGGATCTACAACAGGGTAAAGGGATTTTTAAAAAATCAGATGTTGTTTTTATCCTGTTTTGCAGGACAGAAGTTGCATATTGAATGAAATATTTCCTCTTCTTTGTCTCTTATCGGGCAGAAATAATCCTCTCTTTTTTTGTAAACCTCAAATCCGCCTGGGAAAGGGGTTCCCACCGGGTGTCCGGGTTCATCAAGTACAAACATTGCAAAGGTGCTGAGAAGATAATAAAAAAGATCGTATAGGGGCGCTTTATCCACAGGTACAAGCCGGTGTCCTTCTTTTTCATCATATGAACACCCTTTGGGTATCATATCACAAAAAGCGGTGAAAGTCTCACGATCCTTTATTGGAGAATCCATTTTATCGAATTCACCTGATCTGTACATCGAAAGAAGCCGGTGGTACCTCCCAAAAAACCATTCCTTTGCAAAGGGACGGAATTTTTCCCTGTATGCAGGGGGGAGAATATCGACTTCGTCACGTGCCCTTGCACCGATTATCTGAAGATCATACATTGAGTATTTCAGGATCTCGGATGCAATAAACCGGCCAAGCTCTCCTTTTGTATTAATTAGTTTCATCGCTGAAACGGTTTTAATTATTTTCTCTTCTGCAGGAGTCATGTATATACAATTAAAGATTATTCTTGCTCTGTTTGCCAGTCTTTGAATCCGGGTCTGATAAATTATATTTATATGGAGTATTTTTAAAATTATTTTTAATATTTGTTATCGTTGAGAGTTTGCATGAAAGACTTTAGCATAAAGCAGAATCCCGGCATTCTGAAGAGATTTCCAAACGGTTTTTCGTCAAGTCTTCCAACAAGAAGGCCGGATGATTCATCAATGATTGCAAAAAAACCGACATCAATCCCTGTTTCAAGGTCAGGTGACCTGATTTTCATCTCCTCTCCGAATCTATGTGTTCTCTCATTGAATTCATTAATTCTCAGGTTTGTACCGGCAAAATCGTTTTTATCCTCTGCATAGATTTCGATATCCACCTTTCTTTTGGCCTTTTTGATATCGTTTACATATTTTAGGAATACCTTTGGATCAGATACAAAGAAAATTATCTCCTTTTCGGCATTCTGGATGAGTGTCTTAAAGCGGCTTTTTATACCCCACTCACTGTGTATCGTCCAGAAAGGCGACGGGGGTTTTGTATCGTAGTGAAGATTGTTCAGGTAATTTTCTGTCTCTTCAATCGCTTCTTTAAGATGCACTCTTGCCTGGTTTATGACGACGCCCGGGTTGTCGGAGTGATAATATGCAGGTTTTCCGTCCTGAATTTCAACATATCCCTTCTGAACAAGACTGCTCAGTACAGAGTAGATTCTTCCCTGCGGGACGCCGCTTTTTTCATGAATCTCTCTTGCTGTTGACATCCCAAGCCCTACTACTGCAACATACGCCTTTGCTTCATATTCCGTTAGTCCGAGTGTTTTTAATGTTTCAATTGCAGTTTCTTCCATTTACAACTCCTAAAGTTGCACTTAATTAATTATATAGATATGCACATTTTCATAGTGGCAACCGGAAATACCAAAGGGAGCATAATAAGTTGAAAAGATCTAAATCCAGTATAATTCAATTAAATCAGACAGAATACCCGGAAACCATGGCAATATGGCATGAAACCGGTTTCATACCGCCGGCGGAATATGCAAATCTGGTTGAATTTTTACATCAGATGAACATGTACGAGGATAATCACCCGATAGATATCCTAAAAGGTATGTCAGGGAGATCAGGTTTTTCGGCTAATGCTTCCGGTTGCGCTTCCTGCATAATTACCGACAGGGAAAAGATGTACGGTTATGCAGAGAAATGTGGTATTTCCCGGGATAATAAATCGGATTCTGTTATTGCAGAGGAGATTTGTCTTTTGATAATTGCAGACTACGAACCGGAAGTATCCGGGCACTCTTTTAATAATAAGATGCTATATGACAGGCTACCTGACAGGGCAGAGATAATTCCCTAAAGATTAAAAATGAAAAATAAATTCAGGAGGAAAGTTTTTTGAAATCGCTATTTGCACTAATAGCCAATACAATAAATAAAAGACCCTTTGTAGTTGCCGGACTCATAGTTGCAGTTCTTCTTTTTGCAATGTACGGCGCCACAATGACTACAATGAAGACGGGTTCCGATACGTATCTTGACAAAACAAAACCGGTCGGATCCCTTCTCAATCACTATACAGATATTTTCGGGTCAGATTCGATCATCATTATTGTAGAAGGCGATGATGTAACAACTCCGGGGGTTGTAAAATATCTTGACAATCTGGAGGAAGACCTAAGAAACGAGAGGTACATTGACAGTGTTACAGGTCTGCCTGATATATTAAGGCAGGCAAACGGGGGTGTTTTACCTCTATCTGTCGCAGAAATTGATGAAGCCGTAGAAAATACACCGGCTGAATATACAAGAGTTATACTGCCTTCTAAAACGATGACACTCATATCTGTGCCTCTTCAGACAGGCATGCCGGAAAGCGCCGAAGACGGGGTTGTGGGCACTGTAAACTCATTAATTAAGATGTCATTTCCTCCGGCCGGAATAACGCTTGAAGCTTCAGGGTCTCCCGCATTTAACATTGAGATGAAGGAGGACATGAACAAAAACATGGGCACCTTAATCAGTCTTGCAATGATTCTGATGGTTGTTGCAATGCTGTTCCTTTTTGGGCATGTCAGGTACAGGATGCTTCCGGTTTTTGTGGTATTCTGCGGAATTATTCTGACATTCGGGTTCATGGGTATTGCGGGAATAGGAATAAGCTCGATTGTGGTTGCGGCATTTCCTGTATTAATCGGGATCGGGATTGACTATGCAATCCAGTTTCATTCCCGTTTTGATGAGGAGATCAGGAAATCGACAACCAAAGAGGCGGTGTATACAACCATTACAAGTTCGGGCCCTGCAATTTTGCTTGCAATGATTGCAACAGGCCTTGGGTTTGTGGCGCTGTCAGCTCTTGCTCCTGCCCCTATGGTCGGTGATTTTGGAATAATATGCATAATAGGAATCGTATGCTGCTACCTCTCCGCCATGGTTATAGTCCCCACCTTTGGAACTATTGTAAAATACAAACCAAAAACCGAGGTTAACCTTTCAGATGATGCAGAGCCCTGCCAGCTTGAGTGGAAAGGCTGCGATAAAGATCCGAAAACCCGTGAGGGTTCAAAAGGATCTCTGATGGAGAAATACGACAAGTTCCTCGGAGGTGTGGCAGTTAAGATTGCAAAAAACCCTGTTCCTGTCATAATTATACTTTTAATGCTTGCAGTAGTCGGCATACAGCTGGACGGGAAAGTCATAATTGATACCGATGAAGACTCAATGGTTCCACAGAATATGCCTGCAAAGATTACCATGGACAAAATAGGCAGGGTAATCGGTTCTACCAACACTATCACACTATATATCAAAGCTGACTCTGTAAAGGATCCGGATACCATAAAATGGCTCTATGATTTTGGTGAGTACGCCTCATCAAAGCATGACGATTTAACAGGCGCAAGAAGTATCGCCACTTATCTGATGATGTATAATGACGGTGTTCTTCCTTCCGATAAAAAAACACTTGATGATGTGTGGGACAAAATACCTAAATCTACAAAAGAAAGCTATCTATACGGTAATACAGAGGCTGTAATCCAGTTTTCAATGAAGGATATATCAATTCCCGCAACACAGGAGCTTATATCCGACATGCAGCAGGATCTTGACTGGTACGTTATGCATCCCGGAATGACTGCCGATTACACCGGGCAGATGGTTATGTTCACTGATCTGATAAACGGCATTAAGGATACCAAAAATCCGATGACTTATCTTGGGTTTATTCTGATTCTGGCATTTCTGCTTCTTTCATACAGAAAGTTTTCAGCAGTATCCCCCCTGATCCCGATTATCATGATTGTTGGCTGGAACGGGCTTATTATGTATTCCCTGGATCTCAAATACTCACTTCTGACCGCTACACTCGGTGCGATGACGATAGGAATCGCTTCTGAGTATACAATTCTGATTATGGAGCGTTATATGGAGGAGAAGGAGAAGGGGATGGATATGTACACTGCCGTTCAGACAGCAATCCAGAAGATAGGAACGGCAGTCACCATCTCCGGTCTTACAACAGTCTTTGGCTTTTCAGCTCTTCTGCTGTCAACATCACCGGTTATCCAGAATTTCGGGACTGTAACTGTTATAACTGTAGGCTTTTCGCTCATAGGAGCAATTGTTGTCATGCCTGCCGTGATATCACTCCTTGAATCCGCAAATATAGATAAATCGGAAAAATCAAGGAAATCCCTGAAAAAATCCGAAAAAAGCAGCGGCTTTTACGCGATGATATCAAGGTTCATTAAATCCGTCACCGGATAAAATACCGGGGCGTAAAAAATAACCTGTGATTTACAGGCATAATATGCCTGAAACACCGGTTTCATTCACCTTTTTTAAAAGTTTGAATTTTTCAGAGCAGTAAAACCGCTATTGCAGGGATTGTCACAACGCAGAGCATTGTGGATATAAATACGCCTTTTGAGGCTGAATTTGAGTCAACACCGTATTCTTCAGCCATTAAAACAGCGTTTGCTGCGGCAGGCATGGCGGCAAGAATTACCGGAATACCAAGAAGCATCGGGTCATCCACAAATGGCTTTAGGATTATAAAAAGAACAACCGGTATTGCAATCAGCCTGAAAAATGACATTGCATAGATTTTTTTATCTTTTATCATTCCTGAAAAAGGCATTGTTGCAAGAAGGGCTCCGACCACAATCATTGCAAGCGGAGTTGTGAGTGAGCCGAGGATTGTCAGGACATCAAGTGCCGGTGAGGGTATCTGAAATCCCGTGAAAAAGAATATAAGTCCTGCTGCCGATGCGATAATCCCTGAGTTTAAGAAGAGTTTTTTGTCAAGGTAACGACCCATATCCGGCCTCAGCATTAAAACACCTACTGAAAATACCAGTATTCCAAACGGCAGCATAAACAGGGATGTGTAAAAAACAGCTTCCTGACCGAATATTGCCGCAGAAACAGGTATCCCCATGAAGCCGAGGTTTGAAAACAAAAGCATGAAACCATAAACCCCCTTTTCGAGATCACTTTCTGTAAGATACCTTGGTATAATTACTGCAAAGACAAAGGAGAGAATATAGAATACCGCAGCTATCCCGAACATCTCCATTGTTTTTGAATATGTGTCGGCATTCAGCGGTATCTGCATTGATACAACAATCAGACTCGGGAGTGCAATATTCACAAGAAAACTTGAGAGTCCCTTTGCACCCTCTCTGTTGATGATACCGGATTTAAAGCAGATATATCCGACTGCCATTAAGAGAAAAAGAATTATGATGCTGTTTACTATTACAATAAAATCCATTTTTATGCTGGAGAATATTTCTTCCAGAGGGGTATTAAATGAATGTTTGCTCCATAAAATTTAAAAAAAAATATTTTTTCAAAATTTTTGATTTGCGGTATCCAGGGGGCATTTAGGAATAATATTTTCTCTCTTAAAAAAAGCCCCTATGGGGTTTTAAAAAAGTGTGTTGCAAATGAAGATTTTTTATCTCCTTTGTTTTATTAGGCCTTTTGACATTCCTAATATGATTTGGATTACAGCTTTTTTCTGCACACAAATAATGTTGTGATTACTGCCATTGCGCCAATGAGCCATGCAAATGCAGGGCCTGATTTTGTTGGTGCCTGTGTCGGGGGTACTTGTGTCTGAGTCTCTTCTAAAGTCGGAATCTCTGTCGGGGTTTCTGTCTTTATCTCTTTTGTTTCCTCAGGATTAATCGCCCCGATTTCGCTTTCAAGTATTGTGCTTCTCTGGGTGTCATATATTGTGAAATCAGAAATTGCCTGGGGGCCTGTAATCATCCCGGTTTCCGGGCAGAGTGATGATGGGGCTTCTCCCCTGTTGTATATCACCTTAAGGACATACTGGTAATCCGAAGTCCATCCGAATACATGCCTTTCTCCCGGAATCATCTCTTTTGTTTCAACCGGCTGTTTGTCTTTGCTTACAGTAACAACTGCGGATAATGCAGGACAGGTTGAGCCTTCACATGAGTCACAGTCAGGTTTTCCTTCAAAGGATATTGTATAGCCCTTGTAGTATGGAGAAACAAGACGCGAGGGATCACCGTACGAAGCGATGATTGGGGATTCAGTTACACTGGTGGAACCGATTTTACCGACAATGATCCATTCTCCTCCGGCGCCACCCATTATAGTGGCCTCAATTTTGTCCCCCTGTTTCACATCGGCAAAAAAATCAGGATTATTTATAATTCCCTCGACATACCTGTTCTTAAGACTTGTTTTGGAATAAACAACCCATTCCTTGCCGTTGTAGACGGTGTCCACCTGCATTGTGAACATTTTTTTGTTCTCATCAATTCTTGAAACCTGTCCTTTATATGTTTCTTCGAGCATAACTGCTGAAACAGGCAGTATTAAAAGCAATGCAAGGATAATAGCTGCAATTGCTGCTGATCTGGTAATTTTCATAATTAATCCGGCTCCTGTTTTATATTTATGCAAACGGGAAAATTCCTGATGATTTTTGCCCGTTTTAATATAAAATTTAATTATTATCTCCATTGTTTTTAAAATGATTCCTATAAGTCGGAGTTAAGACCGGAATTTTTGATTATTCAAGATAATAGGTGTAGATGTAAACCCCGGATAATGATGCAATTATTATCAGTAATACCGTCATTGGGATTATCAGTGCAAGAACCGCCCTTGCAGTTGAGATCTCCTGAAGTTTCCTTGTTGAAAATATTGCTAGGATAAAACTCCATATGAATGCCACGATTCCTGCCACCGGTACCCAGCCGAAGATCAGTGCAGGCGTTGAGGCAAAAATTATTGATTTTACTGTTCTTACATATCCTCTTTTTCCGCCTGTGATGATGACGAAAATGTGCAAAAAGATCCCGGACAGAAACAGTCCGGAGATTAATACAAGCAGTATAGCTGTAAATGTTACGGGAAGTGCCATCCACAAAACCATCTCTTCGGTCTGGATATTGAAAAACATTGTTGCAATGGAATTCATGCCAAAGACTGTCGTAACTGATGAGAGAAGAGAGAAAAAAACAGACAAAATAAGATAATACTCAAGACTCATGAACAAATCCTCCTCTGAATACTTGTCAAATGACTCAAGAGGATTTTGAATGAATTCAGCTACACGGGCATGAATATTCTGGCGCATAACAGGTAAGGGGATTCTTAATAGTATTTACAGTTTTGTGATCGCCGGGGGCAAAAAGAAAATTTATTTTGGATTTGGTTGATGTGGAAAAAAATTGTTTTTTTGGTTTAATTTTTTGTTTAATAATACTGCATTGTTGATACTGCCCCGATTGTGAGGAAGCCAACAAGAAGTATTGAAAGGATTATCAGAATTATAAATGGCAATAGTACTGCAATTGCCGCCTTTACCGTTGGAATATCCTGGAGTTCACGGATTGCCAGGATGGCTAAGACGAGGGCCCATATTCCTGCAATAAAGTTGATGACAGGAATCCAGCCAAGAAGCATGGAAGGGGTTGATGCGTATATCACTGCTTTTAATGTTTCCATCAGTCCTCTCTGTCCTCCTACAATAGTTACAAAGATGTGGAGTATAATTCCTATTATGAACAGGCCGATGATTCCACCGATAAATCCGCCGATGATGGCGATAATAAATCCGGCTCCTGCACCGCCCATGCCTGCAAATGCTGCTCCAAACCCTGCCATTATCAGAATGCCTGATAAAATGGCATTTATTGCAAGGATCATCAGGAAATACTTAAAAGCATCTCCGAACTCTTCTTCACGATGCTGCTGAATAGTTTCAACCGGGTTTAACAAAAAACCCTTAACCTTGTCGGGAAAATCAGATACCATAGTCATAATGACATATTTTCGGTATTTATATTTTTTTATATGTGTTGGGAAAAACCCCGGGATTATGAATTTTTTAATATTCTGTAACAAAACAGCTGACAAAAAAATATTTTTAATCTTTTTGATGTTCGCAGATTTTTTAAATCCGGGAATACAGGTGTTTTCAGATTGACTTTTTGACTTCTTCAATTGCCTCGTCAATTGATTTCAGGAATTTTTCTCCTGCCGATTTTGCCTTTTTCTCTATCTGTTCCCTTCCTTTTTCTGTTCTTATGGCAGTGTTTCCAAGTTTTATTATGCTCCCGACTGCCGACTTCACTGTTTTTGAGGTCTGGCTTATCAGCTCATCAAGATCAGGTGTTTCTTCTGAATTATTTTCTGATTTTTCACCGCCTTTTGCCTCTTCCTGCTGCATCTCCTCTTCATTTGTATTTTCGTATTTTGAATCTTCACCGGGTTTATCTTCAATCCATCTTCCTTTCTCAAAGTGTCCGTTTTTTTCTGTCATAATATTTACCTGTATCCTCTTTTGGATTATTTAATAATTAAAATGTCTGAAAGAAACCTGATCTGATTCTGATTAATAAAAAGTAATTTGATATTATATTGTGAGAAATACCTGATCCTTATGAAGTTTAATGGCAGGGTAGGTATTTCTTTGTTATTTGTTGTTTTTGCCGTGCTTGCAGTCGTCATGACTGCCGGCTGTACGGGAAGCGACAATACAAACGGAGCAACTCCTACAGAAACAACAACGGTTGCTACTGCAACCCCGGGTATTGATGAAACACCAGTGAGCACAGAGGTTCCAGGAGACGCTGTTAACTCATTTTCAGGAACAGGAAATGATAATTATACAGTTATAGATCAGAGCAATCTGATTCTTGCAAAGGTAAAGCAGAGCACCGCTGCTGAAATGGGTCTTTCCATCAGTTCAGAGAATGTTACGGATTATGTAAGGAGCTCGTTCTCTGATGCAGTTGCGGATAAGCTTAAAGATGGTGAATTAGTTGAATGGAGCTATGTGTTTTCAGCAGAAGAAGGTGTGGATTCAGTATTAGAGGTTGAAACAGCCAAAGAAAACAAATGGAGCATTGATTTAACTTTCCCGGAAATGATCAACGGAATCCCGCCACAGCATTTCAGCGGTATCGGAAACATGGCAACACCTTTCTTCAACATCAACAAGGGTGATCTGGTCTTTATTATAAAAGCAGACAACAACACTGTTATCGGTGTTGAGATGGTCGGCTATGACGGAAATCCAGTAATGTCTGAAGACAACAAAGAGGTACTTCCTCTCAGACCAAAAGAGGGAGCATATGACGGCTCAGTGAAAATCACAATAAAAGAGAGCAGTAATTATCTCTTAAATATAATCTGTGACGGCGAATGGTCTGTTGACGTAGACTACGCCTGAACATCATTACAATTCTAAACTTTTTTTTAATTGCAGGTTGCGAATCTGTCTTTTGGTGCCTTGCCTTTAGGATCATGCCTCCGGATGCCGGATAAATCTTTTTTAATGCATGAGTACAGATACTAAAAAAGGCCCGGATATTTCAGATTTTTTTTCCGTATGTTTTTGGAAAATAATTTTTTTAGTAAATCCGGCGGGCAGTATTATGAGAGACGATAAGATCAGGGAAAAAAAGAAGGCAGAAGGAATGAACAGGCTTTCAAAGGGAATTTTTGCACCTGTTTATCCTGTAATTGCTGAAAAAATTGTTGCGGAGTGTGGGATAACAACGGGTGTCTGCATTGATCTCGGATGCGGCCCTGGCAGTCTTGGGATAGCACTTGCAAAAAAAACCGATCTTGATATTCTTCTTATTGACAACTCAGAATACGCAAAACAGTTTGCTGCTGAAAACATAAGGTCTGAGAATATTTCCCGGAGGTGTCAGTTTATATCGGGAGATGCCGAAAACCTGCCGTTTAGAGACAGTTCAATAGATCTTATAATCAGCAGGGGTTCTGTTTTTTTCTGGCAGGATAAAATCCGTTCATTTCAGGAGATATACAGGGTGATTGCACCAGGGTGTATGACTTTTATCGGAGGAGGGTTTGGAAACGCTGAACTCTGCAACCGGATAACTTCTGAGATGGCACTGGAAAATCCCGAATGGGGTGCCGGTAGTAAAAGTGGGAAAAATATGACTGTTGAGAGGAGGGCTGAGATCTTTTGTGCAATCGAGGAGGCGGAGATTCCTTACAGGATTTTAAGCGATGAATCAGGGTTCTGGGTAATTCTAAAAAAACCCTTGTGAAATGAAAATCCAGGGTTTTTAATTCATTTTAATAATTAAATTTTGCAAAATATAATAGTAAAATTCCTCTGATTTCAAAAAAATGTCAAAATAAAGTCAACTGAATTTGTGTAAGAGGTTTCACAAAAAACAGCAAAAAGAAACAATCGATAAAAACCTGTTCTTAAAAAATTGTTTGAAATTGAGTTTAAAGGATGAACAGTGGTGCAAATACAACAGCAACAATGCTCATGAGCTTTAAGAGGATATTGATTGCAGGACCTGATGTGTCCTTGAAAGGATCTCCGACTGTGTCACCAGTGACACCTGCCTTGTGTGCATCAGAGCCTTTTCCACCGAAGTTTCCAAGTTCAATGTATTTCTTTGCATTGTCCCATGCACCACCGGCGTTTGCCATGGTGATTGCAAGCATGAAACCGGAAACAAGTGAACCTGCTAAAAGTCCTCCGAGAGCACCCGGACCGAGGATATATCCTACGACAAGAGGTGCTGCAATTGCAAGAACACCAGGAAGAATCATTTCCTTTAATGCAGAGTGTGTGGATATTGCAATACATGACTCATAGTCAGGATCTGCTTTTCCTTCCATTAAGCCTTTAATTTCCTTAAACTGTCTGCGGACTTCGATGACAATTTCATATGCTGCACGACCCACAGCCATCATTGTCATTGATGAGAAGAGGAATGGAAGCATTGCACCGATTAAAAGTCCGATGAATACGTTTGCATCTGCGACATTGATTGAGTCAAGACCGACTGCAATACCGTATGAGGAGAAGAGTGCAAGTGCTGTAAGAGCTGCTGAACCGATTGCAAAACCCTTACCGATTGCAGCGGTTGTGTTTCCTACTGCATCGAGTGTGTCTGTGATTTCACGGACTTCAGGTTTCTGGTGGCTCATCTCAGCGATACCGCCCGCATTGTCTGCGACAGGACCGTATGCATCAACTGCAAGTGAAATACCGAGTGTTGCAAGCATACCGACTGCTGCAATTGCAATACCGTAGAGTCCGGAGAGTGTAAATGCAACATAAATTGCAAGTCCGATGATTAAAACAGGCCATATTGTGGATTCCATTCCCTTTGCAAAACCGGTAATGATGTTTGTTGCTGCACCTGTCTCACAGGACTTTGCAATTGTGAGGGTTGGCTTCCTTTCATATGATGTATAATATTCCGTAATCTGACCGATGAGGAAACCGGCAACAAGTCCTGCTACTGTTGAGAGGAATACGTTGAATCCGAAGCTTCCAAGAAGCATATCTGTGATGAAGTAGGTTGCGACAATGACAAGAATTAATGCAACGATAAGGCCTGAGTTGAATGCCATGTGAATTGCGGATGATTCTGTCTTGTTTGTGCGTACAAAGAATGTACCTACAATTGAAGCAACAATTCCGAGAGCTGCAATTATCATAGGAACCATCACGACATTCATCATAGGAATGCCGGGGAAGGTAAGTGCTGCTGTTGATGCTGCAAGGAGCATTGTTGCGATGATTGATCCTACGTATGATTCGTAAAGATCAGCACCCATACCTGCGATATCTCCTACATTGTCACCGACATTGTCAGCGATAACTGCAGGGTTTCTTGGATCATCTTCAGGAATGCCTGCTTCTACCTTTCCAACAAGGTCAGCACCGACATCGGCTGCCTTTGTAAAGATACCGCCGCCGACACGTGCAAAGAGTGCAATTGAAGATGCACCAAGGGAGAAACCTGCAAGTGTGTTGACGATTACAGGCATTTCAGCGCCTGCAAGAATGTCAGTCAGTCCGATGAATGCGATTGAAAGACCGAAAAGACCTAAGCCCACAACGCTCATTCCCATGACAGTTCCGCTTGCAAATGAAACTTTGAACGCTTCTGCAATACCGCGGGTTGCAGCGTTTGTTGTGCGTCCGTTTGCATTTGTAGCTGTAAACATTCCGATGTAACCTGCCGTTGCGGATAATACTGCACCAAGGACAAAACATCCTGCGGTGAGAATACCATTCTGTGGCAGAAGAACTGCAATTACGATTGCAAGTACCACAACAAAAACAGCGATGGCACGGTACTGCCTGTTAAGGTAGACCATTGCACCGGTGTGGATTGCTGCAGTAATCTTCTTAATGACCTCTGTGCCCTCGCCTTCTTTTCTGACTCTCATAAATGAGAATCCTGCAAAGATAAGGCCGATTAATGCACATACAGGTGCGAGATAGATCAACATATCCATAGTTTAAACCATCCCTCCGGAGGTATTGGAGCGATAAACACTCTGCATACCCCGAAGTAATCAATTTGCTTATAAGTTTGTTTATTATAATAAAAATGATCCGGTTCCTATCGACCAATCCCTATATTGAATTCGTCAATTAGCGAAAAAAAAGGCAAAAAAATCGTCATCTGCCGTTTAAAAAAGAAGAGGTTAAGAAGATATTCAGGTTGTTCTCTTAAAGTTCAGGAGGGTTTTTCCTTCACTATCTGTGAGTGTCAGAGTATTGCCTGAAATTCTGTATCCTTTAACATCCTCAAGAAGTCCGAGGTATGAGGATTCGGTCTTCATAGTCTCTTCATCACAATACATTTTTGTTGAACCGGGGAGCCCGAACTCTATCTCTGAAATTTCATCGGTATTATAGTTTGCAAAGTAGTTGTTGCAGCCTGTATTTCCTGAGATCTTTCCTTCTTTAAATGAAAGTGAAACGGTCGTGTTTGCCGGAATTGAAACTATCGCATCCCCCTCCTTCATGGAGAGAAGCTCCCATTCTGAGCCTGCAAGTGTGGCTTTTTCAAATACAAGAATCTCTTTTCCGCTTTCATCAAGAATTGCGAGTTTATCTCCTGCTAATTTAATGGATGATGCCTTATCAAGATTTTTCAGGAATATACTTTCAACAAGTGCTGTTTCCTCATCAAAGCATGCCATCAGGGTTGTGCCTAAAACACCTGTCTTAAATGAGTTATTTTCAAGTGTGTATTCACCAAAGAAGTTGTTGCAGCCTGCATTTCCTGAGATCTTTTTGTCTTCTCCAAGCACAAGTGTTGCCGAGACGTTTCCTGTTGAAAGCATCTCTTCTGTTTCATTGTCATATAGGGATTTCAGCACCCATGTGTGACCGAAAATGGTATCCTGTTCTACAATGCCAGGGGTCTGTTCAGGTGTTTCATTTATGTTATCGTTCTGGTCGCCGGAGATGCATCCGGGAGTTATTACCACTGCAAAGAATGCTGCAGTTATTGCAATAAATGAAAGGAATTTGTTGAAATTTTCTTTATTCAATATCGTTCACCATCTATAATATAGGGCCTTGGGGATTATAAGCAAATCCTTGACTTCGAAAAAAATCGCAGTTATAATTGCCTTAATTTTAAAATAAAGTATATATTGAAGAGATTGCCAATTTCTGAGTTTATGCAATTCAGGCAGAATAAATCGCGGGCAAAAAATTTTTTTTAGATTTTGACTTTCCTAAAAAGGAAGGCTCCGGTCAGAATCATCGCAACTGAAAATGTGAGGAGTACGACAAAGCACGCAATCGGGTTAATCTGTGCCACTCCGTTTAAACCGAATCTTATTCCCTCAACACCGTAGGTTAACGGGTCAAACAATGTAAGGGTTCTAAACATCGGAGGAAGGCTGTCAATCGGAAACATTGCTCCGGAAAGTCCGAATATCGGAAATATGATAAAACTCATTATAAGCTGAAAACCGTTCATATCATCCATTCTGGAAGCAATTGCAATACCAAGCGAGGTAAAGCCGATTCCGATCAGTGCCATGAACCCGAAGGCAATTAACAGCCCGCCAATCCATGAGATATTAAGCCCTATAAAGAGAGACAATACGAGAATTATCGTTCCCTGAATTATGGCGGTTGTGGCGCCGCCAAAAGTCTGGCCGAGCATAATTTCAATTCTTGAGATGGGTGCCACAAGGGTTTCTTTTAAAAATCCAAACTGCTTGTCCCATATGATCTGAATTCCGGAAAATATCGATGTGAACAAAACACTCATTGCCACAATTCCGGGCACTAAAAACTCAACATAATTCCCGCTTACGCTGGAGATATTCACAACCGAATTCAGACCGAAACCAAGAATTATCAGGAAAAAGAGTGGCATCCCAAGACTGCCGACAATCCTGCTCTTAGACCTGAGGTACCTTTTGAGGTTCCTGAGCCAGATTGAATAAATAACATCCATAATCAGTGCCTCCTTGTTTTATATGCCATCCGCATGTGATCCTTTGTACCTGCTTCCTCATCGCGGATTGTCCTGCCTGTATAATGCAGAAATACATCCTCAAGTGTCGGTTTGTGAACTGAAACAGAAGTAATTCTGATATTATCTTTAATCAGTATCCCGATTAGCTCAGACATATGCTCCTCGGCATCATGAAGGGCAATTGAGAAAAAACCCTCAGAGCTTTCAACCTTCTCAATCCATGATTCATTAAGACCTGGGATTTTGCAGGAATAATCAGGTGATTTTACGGTTATAACATCTCCGCCTGTTCTCTTCTTCAGGTTTTCCGGTGTATCAAGGGCAACAATCCGGCCTTTATCAATAATTCCCACACGACCGCAAAGCCTGTCCGCCTCATCCATGTAATGTGTGGTGAGAATTACGGTGATTTTCATTTCCCTGCTTAATTTTTCGATGTAATCCCAGAGATAATTCCTTGTCTGCGGGTCCAGTCCGAGTGTCGGTTCATCCAGGAAGAGCACTTTTGGCCTGTGTAAAAGCCCTCTGGCAATCTCAAGCCTTCTCCTCATTCCGCCGGAATATGTCTTTACAAGGTCATCCTTTCTGTCTTCAAGTCCGACAAGATCCAAAAGCTCTCCTGTTCTTTCAAGCCGGATTTTTTTAGGAATCCTATACAGTCTTCCGTGAAAGTCCATATTTTCCCAGGCAGTAAGCTCTTCATCAAGGCTTTGATCCTGAAATACAATTCCTATTGATTTTCTGACACCCTCTTCATCCTTATTTATATCGTGTCCGTTAATCTCTGCTTTTCCTGATGTAGGATTCAGCATGGTTGCAAGCATTGATATTGTCGTTGTTTTTCCGGCACCGTTAGGGCCTAAAAGTCCGAAGATCTCACCTTCCGGGATATCAAGCGAGATGCCGTCAACAGCAGTGAAATCACCGAACTTCTTTGTCAGGTTTTCAACACTTACCGCTTTCATCGGAATCAAGCCTCTTTAAGTCTTCAAGACATTTTTTGACAAGTGATTTTGCTTTGCCCTGTTTATCATCCGGAATTTTCTCTGCCAGAAACCGGATTTCCATCAGATTTGCTCTTACTGACTCTGATTCATCACCAAAAATCTCAAAAAGAAGATTCCTGAAGATATACATTTTTTCTCTCTCTTCTTCTCTTCCCTTTATGATCCCTTCGAGTGTAGTTTTTCCGTCTTCAGTCAGGCCGAAGATGTTTTTGGAGCGTTTTCCTGTTTCTGATATTGTTATCAGACCTTCATCCTCCATTTTTTTAAGCATTGGATATAATGTGCCCTTGCTTGGCACCCATGCACCTTTAGTCTTATCGGATATCTCCTTTAAAATATCATATCCTGATTTAGGCTCTTTTTTGAGTGAATGGAGAATATATAGCTGGATTAATCCTCTTCCTCTCCTTCTGTTTCTGCCTTCCATAAATCCCGGTGGGCTTCTCATTTTTATTTCACCTAATATTTCGTAAATGCACGTTTTGAAATAGAACTTTTCATTAATGCACGGTTCTAATAAGAACTATTGAATATTATAATATTTAAATATCGTGGAGTTGCCAGTTCCCCCTGTCCGAAGTTCCCGGGGGAAACCTGTTTCACCGGAAAAATTTCCCGAGCTTGTTTTTCCGTGCAGACTTCGGGTTAAACCCGGCAGAATAACATTATTAACAGTATGGGATTAATTTCCCCGTTAGCACATATCCTGATGACGAAATCAGAATCTGTTTTGAAAAGATATATGGAATAAAAGTTACATGCACTGTTTATTGAGAAATCAGGGAGTGATTTTCATCAATACAGGTGTAATCCCGCAAAAATAATAATTAAATTCAGTGAAATTTATTCTGATGAATTTTTAAGCCATTTTACTCCCAGATAGCACAGCGGGGTGTCAAACAGGGCCATTATTACTTTTACAATCCAGTAGGGGATTATTAGTGCCACAATAAATCCGGCTGTGTACATCGGAGCGGCCATGTAAAAGGCTATGAACATGAATATTGTTGTATCAATCAGCTGGCTTGTTGCGGTTGAAATATTATTTCTAAGCCACAGATGCCTTCCGTTTGTTTTCCTCTTCCAGAAATGGAATGACCAGACGTCATGTGTCTGGCTGACTGCAAAGGATACAATGCTTGCAAAAACAAGCCTGAGGGAACTTCCGAATATGTCTGTATAACTGTCATTAAACGGAAAACGTGTTGCCGGCGGGAGTGCAACAGAGAGTGCTGTCAGAACAAGGACAAAAATAAGGGCCGTTGTTCCTGCCATTACAAGTGCCTTTGATTTCTTTTCACCATGGACTTCTGCTATTATGTCTGTCACAAGGAATGTAACAGGATAGGAGAATATTGCGACTGATACAACAATTCCTCCAATATCTGTTATTTTGTTTCCAAGCAGGTTTGCAACGATTAGTGCCGCTATGTATAGTGATATGAGGAAAACTGTCTTTTCCTCTGTAGTCTTGAGCATCGGGTTTTGTCATCTCCGGTTGGAAAACAGGCTTAAATTGTAAAAGCCGGAATTTGTTTATTATTTTATTTGTGCGGTGTGATAAAGAGGTTGTAAAAGAGTAATTATATTATTCCGGGAATTGAAGCGCCCCGGACCTGGAAAACAGGATTCATCATCCTTATTTCTGCTCTGGATTTCCGGGTTTTATCATTCTATTGTTCTGACTGTCTCTTCATTGAAGTCAAGGAGCTTATATTCGAGAGTTTCGAGGTCAACCATATATGCCTGTGCAGGAGTCGGCTGGACGTTCATCTGCTTCTGGAAGGAAGTCTGTGACTGCCATGTCCCTGCATTGATACACAAAACGCCTCTGTATTTTTCCACACCGCATATGTGAACGTGGCCTGTGTGCAGAATTTCCGGAATTGGCTCTATTATAAGTTTGTCTTCCTTTGCAGCCAGAATCGGGGTTCTCATCCCGTATGTGCATGCAAGATGGCGTCTTTTAAGCATCTCAACCATCATCTTTTCGGGTTCAGTGTAGGATGCACCCGGGATCATTGAGATCAGGTCATCATAGCTTCTTCCGTGGTACATCAGGACTCTTACGCCCTGAAGATCAACCATTGCAGGGTTTTCAACAATGTAAGCATTCTCAGGGAAGTGCTCTGTGAAGTTTTCCGTAAGTCCGGGCTGTGGCTCAGAACCCCTTATTGCGTCGTGGTTCCCTGGTGACACTACAATTGTGATATGCTTTGGGAGTTTTGAAAGCATCTGTGCAAATACTTCATACTGGGCATAGATGTTTGGTATTGTCAGCTCTTTGTCCTGATCGGGATATATGCCGATTCCGTCAACGACATCGCCTGCAATCAATAGATAATTAACATCTGATTGTGAGATCCATTCTGAAAAACGCTCCCACTGCTCGGAGAGAAAAGTGTTGCTCCCTACGTGGACGTCTGAGATTAATACTGCTTTTCCGGGTTTTTTGCTTTTATAGGGAGAATTTTGAAGGGGAATGTCAGGTCTGTGAAGTTCGTCTGCAAATATGATTGTTCCCTCGTTTGAGAGAGTACCCTTGACCATCACCACTTCGTCGGGAATAATTCTTTCAGCTTCTGAAAAGACCTCCTGCTTTTTTTTCTCACGTTCAGGATCTTTATTGGTATAGTTATTGTTTGATGCCGCCTGCGGATTGTAGAAGAGAACATTTATTGTATCTGTCGGATCTTCGAGTACTGCAATCCTGTGCCCCTTTGCAGTGTTCCTGACCTCCGATATCATGCCGATTATTGTAATGGTCTGCTGTCTGTATCTTACCGTCTGTGTAAGTGCTGAAATTGGCATCGGATCGCCTCTTCCGCGAAGCATCTTTGAAAGCTTCTCATAACGGTCCTTGAAATAATAAATAAAATCAGTGAAGTCAACACCGGACTTGTGCTCAAAGGGTTTGCCGTATAGTACCTCTATTTCGGCAGGAGAGGTGAACCGTGTTCCGTCAGCCTCGTGATGATCAGGTGTTTCGTCCGGTGCAGAACCCTGAGTTTTGGACGGTTCACGCAGACGTGGTATCGCCGGTTCAAATCCTTTCTGTTTCCATCCGGGGATGTGACTGGGAAGTGCAACAGGAGCGTTGGGGGGAACATTTTTTATTACTTCGTCAGCCAGGGAAGGATCATTTTTTTCTGCAAGCCACATTACAACATCGTAATGAACCTGGAGGTCTGCCTTAAGAAATTTGAGAACGATCTCTTCCCTGATATCATCCATTGAACATTTAGGTTTGTACTATAATTGTAAATACATTGGTAATAGGGAAAAGCTGACTATCAAAACAACCATCAGTTTTGCCGAAACTACTGATTTGTTTTATTATGATTAGTTAACATACCAGATATCAGGAAAAGTTATGGTATTTGAAGAGACGCTAATATTTTATAATCCTGAACATGCGGAGGAATTTGCACAAATTTTAAACGCTGACGGATGCAAACCGGTCATCAGGGTAGTCAATAAACTTGCTTCTGAGACCAGTTTCAAAGCTGCAATAAAGGATTTCAGGCGATATTTTTCTGATGAGTTATCAAAATTAAAGGAATGCGAAGAAATTCCTGATGAAGATGACAGTGAAATGAACGATATCCTGATTGAAGCATACAACTCCCTGATTTCTGAATTTGATTCAATTACAGGAACAATAAATGCATTTTATGAAATGACAGCCGAAGACGGCTGCATTTCTGATGATCCTGATTATGAGCAGTACAATAATCTCATAAGCGGAGATGATTCGGCAGGGCAGGTCAGGGATATTCTGGCTGAAGAAGGGAGCAGACTGAAAAAAACAATGACTGCACTTCCTATTCTGGAATTAAACGATCTTATCGAAGAAAGAGAGGGGAAAAAGTATCTGTTAAAGGCAGCGGATACTGAGGCACTCTCTCTCTCGCTTCCCTCTGATGTCATGTATGAGGAATTATCCGAAGAAGAGCTTGTGAAATACAATATCAAAACAGTTGTCAGTGTTGTCTCCTGCCCGGAATACCATCTTTCCCTTCCTTTGGAATTTGCCCTCAAGGCTGATTTAAAAAGTCTTGATGAGGCAGTTTTGAATTACGATATCGATAAAGAGTCCTATCTTTCCTTAAAAGAGAGTATTTTCTTAAATACGCTTATTGCGGGAAGGGTGATTGATGTGCTTAAGGAAGTCGAGAAGGCAGGGATGGAAGAGATGTTTGAGAGGCTTAAATCCATCAATATTTCCAGTGACGCTTCAGGTGATGAATTCCTGTTTGATCTGGATAAAAACTATATAAAAGACGTATTGGTGGATATGAAGAAGATGGGCGTTATCAAGGGAAAGGGAAACCGTATAAAACTTGCATAATAAAAAATCACATAATTTTTTAAAAATGATGAAATCTTTGGAAAATCATCACCACGGTTTCACCAAATATTTATTTATGAAGTATTCTGATTCAGATTACTGTTGCTTTTATGATTTTGGTCTCGTTAACCGGTTTGTCCATTGAGTTTGTACGCTGCATTGCTATTTTGTCAACAACGTCCATTCCTTCAATAACCTCGCCGAATACCGGGTGTTTGTAAGGGGTTGATTTGTTGTCCCAGTCGAGGTATGTGTTGTCGACAAGGTTTATGAAGAACTGGCTTCCTCCTGTGTCAGGCTGGCCGGTGTTTGCCATTGCAAGTGTTCCGCGGACATTTGAGTGGCCTTTTACAAATTCATCCTTTATGTTGTATCCCGGTCCTCCGGTTCCTGTCCCATGTGGACATCCTGCCTGTATCATAAAATTCCTGATAACCCTGTGAAAGATAATTCCGTCGTAGAATCCTTCCTGTACGAGTTTTTCAAAATTTCCTGTTGTAACCGGCATGTCGTCATATAGCTGGATAATTATATCGCCGAGATTTGTTTCAAATTTAACTTTTGTTTCTGTCATTTTTGTCCTCCTTTAGGTTATGTATAAAATGACAATTAAAGTAAAAAAATTGATCATCGAAGGCGGTCATATTGATAAGTCATTATCATGCTCATTAGGGACATAAAGGATGCGGATTATTTTCGTGCAGGGGACAACTGTCTTTTGTGTGAACTTCTGCATCCAAAAGACGAGAAAGATTACGGGGATTTAAAACTTCAAATGGGGTACAGCATTGTGCATGCAATAGTTCCGACTGGTGAAAAAACCATTCCCCACATGCTAAAAGAGTCCAGTGAGGTGTATTACATTCTGGCAGGAAAAGGACAGATGCACATTGACTCTGAGGTTAGTGAGATGTCATCCGGCCAGGTTGTGTACATTCCTCCGGGGTCTGTTCAGTATATTGAGAACAGGGGGGATTGTGATCTTGTGTTTCTTGCGATGGTTTCTCCGGAGTGGAGGGAGGAGGATGAGGTGGTTTTTGGGGAATAATATTTTTGAAGCTACAATAGCTGATCTTTATTGAGAATATCCAATATTTTTTTAGATGAGCTACCATCACCAAATGGATTGATCCATTCGGCTTTTATGCTCATCATCTTCTCAACACTTTTGAAAATACTTTCAGATAACGTTCCTGAAAGAATGTTTGCCCCAACATCAACCGTTTCAGGTCTTTCAGTGTTATCACGCAGTGTTACACAGGGGACTTTCATAATACATGCCTCTTCCTGTAGTCCGCCTGAATCAGTCAGAATAATTTTTGCATTCTGTTCCAACTGAAGAAATGAGAGATAATCAAGTGGCTCAGTAAAAATTATGCCACTTAAATTACAATCCAACATTTCCATCATCTTTTTAGCTCTTGGGTGAATTGGATAGATAACCGGGATATTAAACTCATTTGAAATTCTTAAAAAAGAATTTAAAATATTCCTGAAAATTACAGGATTGTCCACATTTTCTTTTCTATGAACAGTGGCAAGAATATAGCCTGATTTTTTCAGATTATAATCTTTTAGAATACTTATCTTTTTTTTGCTAAGTTCGAGATTCTGGTATACGGCATCAACAACTGTATTCCCTGTTACAAATATATTTTTGTCTGAAATTCCCTCTTTTAGAAGTATATTCCTTGATTTTTCAGTAGGTGCAAAAAGATAATCAGAGCAGTGATCGGTAAGAACTCTGTTTATCTCTTCAGGCATTTCTCTGAAATAACTTCTAAGTCCTGCCTCAACATGTCCTATTTTTATATTCAGCTTTGAGGCTGCAATTGCCCCGGCAAGTACCGTATTTGTATCCCCCTGTACCAGAACAATATCAGGTCTTTTCTCAAGGAGTATTCTTTCAATGCCAATTAGTGCATTTCCTGTTTGTTCAGCCTGTGTTCCTGAACCCACATGGATATTATAATCGGGTGCCGGAAGTTCAAGCTGCTCAAAAAAAACGCTGTCCATATTTTTTGAATAGTGTTGACCCGAATGGATAATGTTAAATGTAATATTCCTTTTTTGACATTCCCTAATAATAGGGGACATCTTGATGATTTCGGGACGTGTACCGAGGATTATTGAGATCATTGTATGAATAATAATTGTAAATAAAGATGATAAAAGTGTTTCAGGAAATAATAATTTTATTTAATTTTATATCTGGAAACCAATGTTTTTGGGAGTTCCTTAAAACTATCTGTTAATCCTTTATCATTTTTTATAATGAATAGGATTGTTACAAGCAGGACGAGGTATTCAATCGTAAAGAAGAAAACTATCGTATACCATCCTGAAGTTCCCATACTGAATATATATTCCTGATTTTGATAAAATGTATTGAATAGCAGTGGAAACTCAGCATAAGCAAGAGCCTGTACCGCATAAAACATTATAATCCCCTTTAGAGATTCAGCGAGAAGTATTGCAAAGAAAGGAGTCATCCAGACTATGTACTGAGGACTGTGAAATTTTGTGAAGAATACAGCCGAGAATATTGTCAGCAAAATAAAGGATAATAACCTGCGTTCCTCTTTTATTTTCTGGAAAAATGCTGTCAATATCAGGTATATGAATGTTAAAATCATCAGTGTATACATTACAACTGAAACAGAATCCGGAGAAATATTCAGACCAAGGGCATTTAAGATTGAGGATATCGTATACGTTGCCGTATTGGCATAGACGCCGACGCTTGTTCCTGTTGCAAAGAGATATGTATTTATTATTTCAGGATTCAGAAGGAATAACGGGATAAAAAGAATTATTCCAAAAGGCAATGCATATTTTAAAAATTTTAGAATTTCAGTCTTTAAATCAGAATTGTCTGAATTATACAATATTATATATGGTGCTGCAAGAGCAGGGAATATTTTTGTGAAAAAACCAAGAATAATGGAAATATAACCTTCAATTTGTTTATTGTATAAAGTAAGCATAAGTGCAAGTGTCAGCAGAAACGTAGGAAATGAATCAAATTTTGTTAAAATAAAATATGCCGCAGAAAATGCGGTTGCATACAAAATTCCGGAAATAAAAGCTGTTTTTTTATCAAATATTTTCAGTGAGATAAGGTACACAAAAATTAAAGTGAAGAGATCAAAAACTGACATTATAATCTGATACGCATAAATATATGTATAAGCATCATTTGTGAGAACTGCAAAGGGTAAGGGCAGGAGAACCGGGATCAGAAATAGAACCGGGTACTCAACAGGGAAGTCAACATATGGTATCTGGCCGCCATAGATATTTACAGCATATTGCAGGTATATAGATATATCAAACAAATCAATAAAAGAATGAAATAAATTGGTTGTGGCAAATAAAACTGCGATTTTTGTAAAAACTGCTATAAATAGAAGTATTATTATGTGTTTTTGGAAATTCTCCTTGTTTATTCCAGGGATTTCAATACCCAACAGTGAAAACTTGTCTTTCTTTATTTTATTATTCCCCACTTTCATAATTTTAATTGTGAATATAAATAGATAAGTCCTGCTTTTTATTATGTAATGTTTAAATAAATTTTAAAAATTAAGACATATTCTTTATACCGATAAAAATAGAAATTATAATCATTGATGGCAGAATTTGAAAAGACCTTTAATTGTTCTGACGGGATCTGCATTGTTGTTCCCTGTTATAATGAAAGTGAGAACATCCCCAAATTAATTGAAAAAATATATCATTACAAAGAGCGGGGTGAACTTGCCGGTTTTGATTTTGTTTTCGTCAATGACGGAAGCAAAGATGACAGCTACAAAATGATTACTGAAAATGAAAAAAAGTATTCGTGGGTGAAATCTGTTAACCATGAAAAGAACAAAGGTTTTGCTGAAGCACTGAACAGTGGAAGAAATTATTGTTTAAATAAAAATTACCTGTACATTGGTCAGATTGACTGTGATATGACACATCCTCTCTCACTCCTGCCGGACATGGCTGAATATCTAAATGAATATGACATGGTTGTTGCCAGCAGATATGTAAAAGGAGGTGGAATGAAGAATGTACCTCTTTGGAGAGTGGCGTTAAGCAGAGTGGCACAGGTTGCATTTCATATGTTTTTCAGAATAAAAACCAAAGATGCAACAAGTGGTTTTCGTATCTGCAAAAAAGAGATTTTTGAACAAATTTCACTGCGGGAAAAGACTTTTGCCATACAGCTTGAGTTGACAATAAAGGCGGAAAAAGCAGGTTTTAAACTGATTGAAGTTCCATTCGTGCTTGTTAACAGGGAATTTGGATCTTCAAAATTCAATTTCAGACAGTTTAAAACGTACATAAAATCAATATTTAGGCTTATGCTGAATAAATAAAAGGATATAATTATGGTCACGGATGTCTGGGATGATGTATGGGATAATAAAAAGGTAAATAGTGATTATAGTCTGAATTATCTGAATTTTATCGAAAAACTGGATGCAAATTTATCTGCTGGAAAAAAAATTATTGAGGTTGGTTGCGGTACGGGACAGACACTTGAAATCTTTTCCCGGCGCCATAGTACCACAGGATTAGATATCTCTAAAAATGCCCTTAAAATTGCAAAATCAAAATGTGATAATCCTGTAAATGGGGACATGTTCAATATGCCTTTTCCTGACGAAACTTTTGATCTGGTATATAATTCCGGGGTTATTGAGCACTTCCGTGAACCTGGAAATATAAGGGCCATAAAAGAGATGGCAAGAATTACAAGAAAGGGAGGCAATTTGATGATTATTGTTCCAAACAGTCATTGTTTATGGTACAGGATCTGGAAATATCTCTCTATAAAAACCAATAGATTTGAATTTGGATATGAAGAGGATTACTCACTCTCAAGGCTTAAAAATGCGATCAATAGGGCATCTCCGGATCTTGAAATTATTGATTCATTCGGTATTCAGGCATTACTGCCCCTTGCTACAAATAATAAGGAAATTTTGTCTGAAAATATTCGTAAAAAAATATGTAAGGTTGAGAATTATTTCCCATACAAACAACATTATGCATATGGCGTTGGTGTAATTGCAAAAAAATCAGTTTAAATTCTTTAAGCATGAAAAATAAAATAAAATATTTAACTATTGCTGTTGGACTGGTACTGTTTGCATACATTATAAGCAATGTAAATTTGGATGAGATATTAAATATATTTTCAAATATTGATCTTGTAATATTGTCAATTACGTTAATCATCTATTTTTTTGGAATTTTATTCAAGGTTCTAAAATGGAGATATATTGCAAAGATAATAAGTCCCGAATTTTCAAACACTGAAGCACTTGCGTCATATCTGGTCAGTCTCTCTTTCTCTGTAATAATGCCTGCCAAAATGGGTGATTTGGTTCGAATATTCTATTTAAAAAATAAAAACAGTGAATATGGTATGGCACTTTCTGCCGTTGTTATGGACAGAATAATTGATATTGTTATGCTGGTTATAATGGGAACAATTTCATTAATTGTATTTTCATATTTCTTTAACACAAGTATCATTCCAAATGAACTGATATTCTTTATTATTTTGTTCATGCTAGTTACAATATTTCTGCTTTTCAGTAGAAATTTTGGGGATAACATTGTAATGCCGGTTTTAAAAAGGATTCTGCCTGAAAAGTTGTTTAGAATATTATGGGGTTATTTTGAAAGTTATTATTCAGGTCTTAAAATTTTAATTGCTAATCCTGTTAAACTATTGATTGCATCAGTATTTGGTATTCTTTCGTGGATCATTCCTTTTTTTTATTCGTACACAATGGCACTTTCACTTGGAATAGATATACCTTTTCTATATATGGTCGTTGTAATTCCTATAATCTGTATAATTGAATTGCTCCCAATAAGTGTTTCCGGGATTGGAACCCGTGACTTTGCTCTTGTGTACTTATTTGGCCTTCAGGGAATTTCAGCTGAGAGTGCGCTGGCATTCTCATTTTTATATCTTTTTATCTGTTATTATCTGATTGCTCTTATCGGAGTTTTATTCTGGTTGAAATATCCTATAAAGATCACAAAATTTGAAAAAGTAAAGGATAGATAATTATATTTTCTTCCAGGTAATATTCCTGTTAACCAGAAAATTCCAGGCAAACGCGGCACCGATACCAAACAGATTTGAAATGACATAATAAAGTCCTGCAAATTCCGTAAGGGCCCACAATATGCCCATATTTATCAGAACACCCATTACAGAAACAAACTGGAAAGAAACGAATCTGTGCCATTTTTTAGAAAATCTTGATTCATTACCTTTAAATGTCCATAGATCGTTGAGGATAAAATTTGTAATAATTGAGGTTTCAATTGCAATTAAACTGGATATGAGATAGAATATCCCGAAATACTCTGTTAAAAAATATAGGAGGCCGACATTTACAAAAATCCCTGATATGCCGACAGCAGCAAATTTAAAGATTTTTTTCCATTCCTGCCAGACATTTGTCTCATGATGCTTAAAAGAATAAACAGCAATGTCGATACACTGCAGAATATAATCTATTATTGTTGAGAGTTTGAGTTTGCTGTCCCCCTCTTCACGATCTTTAAATACAAAAGGAATCTCTTTTGCCTGATACCAGTGGCCTTTTCCCAGAACTTCCATTAAAATTTTATATCCCCGGGGTTTCATCACTGCATTTTTTATCACATCGCGTTTTATAGCAAAAAAACCACTTACAGGATCGGTAATTTCCGGAAATAAAATTCTCCCGAAAAATGTCGCGCCAAGAGAGATTAAACGTCTTTTTAGAGGCCAGTTTTCAATGTCTCCTCCTTTTAAATATCTGCTTCCGATTACAACATCATTTCCATCCTGTGCAACAGAAGTATAAAATTCCGGAATCATTTTTGGAGGATGGGAAAAATCAGCATCAATAACCTGAATTATATCTGCTTTTGCCTTGTAAAAACCTTCAGTGACGGATTGCGACAAACCGTGGTCATCATAACGGACAATAAGTTCGAGGTTGGAATATTTTTCCTGCATCTCCCTGACTTTCTCAATGGTTCCGTCATCAGAATTATCATCAACAACCAGAACCTCGGTTATGATGCCTGCATCATGCATAACGCCTGATACGGACTCAACAATATTTTCTATATTGTCTCTCTCATTAAAAGTGGGAATTATTATTGTAAGATCGTATTTTTCCATCTCATCGGCCTATAGATCATTTTGACTTAAACACATATATTCCCGTATGTTGACCTGAAGAAACTGCATTTTGTTCCAGCCACTGTAGTGAACCTCCTGTCGGATCGGCTGACATAATATCGCCGGTAACTACATAATATATTGTAGAGTTGGGATTCTCTTCAGAAAGAACATTGAGTTCTTCTTTTGTATAATACTGATATACCTCGGTCCTGTCTGTTTCATTATCATAATAATAATCAAAGGGCTGGTGCATATATCCAGGCAGAAGAACAACTTTGTCTCCTTCATTTGTAACACTTTCAAGGGCTGTTGAAAAACCTCTCCAGTCATTTTTTGAATATGTTGTATAATATGGCATTAGTGCTGGCAGATTTAGCAGAAGAATAATAACTATCGCCAATGCTGCAATTTTTTCTGAATTATAGGATTCGGGGAGATATTTAACAGAGCCTGCAATTGCCATGAAATAAAAAGGCAATAAATATATGAGATATCTAGGACTCATTGGTATTGCAGCTGACAGAATAAAACTTGCAATAAACGGGAGAATAAGAGATAACCCAATAAGGACAGCCAGATCCCTTTTCATTGTAAATATCTTATACCCACCTGCCAGAGCCAGAAGACCAAATATTAATGTTATCATAACATTTCCTCCTGAGATCTGGACAAAAGTTGTTGTTATTACATCAATTCCTTTCAGGCCCCATGTTTCTCCTCCTGCTGCACGTTTAAAAAACAATGTTATTGTGGCAATTATTATTGGAATTGTAATTATTGTAAAAATTGCAAAGGCTGCAAGCACTGGTTTTATGTTTGATATATTCTCCCTGATTTCATTTCTGTTAGTATAAATTGCATGAAGGAAAATGATACCAACTGCAATGACAATATAAAAATGTGTCCAGAAAGATATTGCCGAAAAAAGACCGAAAAGTATCCACCACTTTATATTATTGTTTTTAAGGGCCCACAGATAACAAATCAGGGCAACTGAGAAGAAGAAGAGGACTGTTGTATATGCTCTTGCATCCTGTGAGTAGAATATCTGAAATGAGGAAAAAGTCATCAGTGCAGCTGCAATGATGCCGCTTTTTTCATCTACCGCTTCTCTTCCGATAAAATACATTATGGGAATACAGAGTGCACCAAATAGTGCAGGCAAAAATCTTAGTGTTACTTCACTTTCTCCGAAAGTCAGCATAAAATGTTCTAGATAATAGAATAGTGGAGGATTGAACTCGCCTCCTCCGATAGTTGCCTCCCATATTCCGGAAAGAGATCTCTGGGCAAAGTTAATTGTAGAACCTTCATCCAGCCATATTGAATTGAAACCCAGATTATAAAACCTGAGGACAAACCCTGCAAATGTCAGAAATATTAACATCCAGGCATATTTGTTTGTCATTAAAACATTTTTCAGGTTATTAAAATTAAGATCTGCTGTTGATTTTACAGAATAATTTTCTTCTGTGAAGTTTTCGCTATTATAACCTTTGGAAAAATTTTTGACCTTCTGATTTGTTCTACTTTTTTTTACCATAGGATATCAACTCATATTCTTGTTATATGTTTAAATGAACTCCTATTTATAAAAAATTCAAAACAAATCAGCACATCCGGCTGTAAAAAATAATGATCAAAAATATTCCTTGAAATGTTTTTTAATCAGCTTTTAAACATCATTTGGCCATTGATTTAAAATTAGATTCTAATAATTAAACTTGTTTTTTAGTAAAAGTTTAGCCTTTATTTTTATTTTATACTCAATTGCTCCGGGATATAATCATTCACTCAAACCAAAATTTATTTTAGAACTATTATTATATACATAAACTCCTAACTCTGCACGATACATATGTATGTGAAAAAACTCCAGCTGGCACTAATACTTGTTTATTTCATATTACTTCTTTCATCCCCCGTACTGGCGGAAGACAACGCAACAGTCCTCCCTGTAACGGGTTATATAACAATAACATCGGATCCCTCCGCTGCAAATGTTGCAATCGACGGAAGAGATATTGGCAATACTCCTATAACCGGCTATGAAATAGAATCCGGAACACATGAGATAACTGTCTCAAAAACCGGCTATGAATCAAAAACAGAATCAGTAACCCTCTCTCCTGGTGAGCAGAGCGGGATATCTGTAACACTTGAGCCTGTAAAGACCCCGACAGAAACGGAGACTCCAACTCCTACAATGACACAAACTCCTGTACCGACAACTGCTCCTCCGACAGTGACACCCACACCCGAACCCGGAATCGGCTGGTATGTAGTACACTGCAATCTTGACAACGCAAATGTCTATTTTGACGGACTACTAAAAGGAACAACCAAAAACGGGCAGTTAACCGTAGAATACACAGTCGGTTCAACACCATACAATAAAGTGACAGTCTCCAAATCCGGATATATTTCAGTGTCACAAAACCTTCCTTTGCCTCCCTCAGCCGGACAGACCGTTAATACATATCTGACACTTCAGCCTGAACCCTCAACAAACGGACAACTTACTGTCTATTCAAATCCTTCCGGTGCAAGTGTATATGTAGACAGGAATTTCAAAGGATCAACACCTTTAACAGCCTCATTAAAACCGGGATCACATGCCCTTCAGATCGCAAAAAGTGGTTATCGTGAAATTAACGAGAATATATTCATCTCAACCGGGCAGACGCTTACAAGGGAATACACTCTTCAGACAGAGACAGAATACGGGACACTCTCAGTTTCATCAGATCCCGCCGGTGCCGGTGTTTATATTGATGAAATATACAGAGGCCTCTCAACTGTAACCGTAAAAAATCTTGTAGTTGGAAATCATGACATAAAAGTCACGGCTTCGGGTTATTCCGAATGGAAAGGGACCCAATTTGTAAAGAAAAATGCTGTCATGACGGTTCATGCACGTCTCGTCCCTGTCGCAGGTTCAAACAAGGGATATGTGAGAGTAACATCAGAACCCGGAGAAGCGGAAGTCTATCTTGACGGGCGTTACATGGGACTTACAGGAGAACAGGGCACTCAGGGGTCGTATGCATTAACTCTTAATCCCGGAACATACACAATATCTGTTGAAAAAACAGGATATCGTGATTATGAAGTACAGACAAGCGTCAGCAGCGGACAAACAGCATGGGTGCATGCAGTACTTGTCCCGTTCACAGAGCCGCTTACAGGTTCAGTTTCTGTCACATCTGATCCGGAGGGTGCAGGGGTTTACATAGACGATGTCTATAAAGGGATAACTCCTGTTCAAATAAGCGGCGTTACCGCAGGCGAGCATCAGGTTATGCTGAAACTTGACGGATATGGTGACTCTCACGGAAAAGTTACCGTCTCTGCGGGGGGCACTTCAACAGTTTCTGTTGCTATGAAACCATATACAGAACCAACCGCAGCACCGGGATTTGGAATAAATATTATAGTATTGGGAATTTTTGTTGTAATTTTATATTGCAGCAGGAAAAGAGGCTAAGCAGATTAAAAAAATCTAAATTTAAAAAATATAAAATAAAATCCTCTTATCTTTTGGGAAATCAGTTCTGCTTTATTAAAAGAAGTGCCTGAAAGATAAATCTCATGCAGGTCTTTTTAAAATAGCATATTTTAATCTTATTTTGGCTTAATCAAATCTAAAAAGCCCAGAAATTTTCCCTGTCCTCAATAATTGTCATGAGGAGGTGAGCTACATTATTTACTAGAATTTTTTCAGAAGAGATGTATCCGTTCCGTATTCTGCCGGAGAAAGTGAGAGCTTTTACAGGCATATCCTTAATTGTCCCTTTTTCTTTAAATTCATTTAAAAATGCCATCTTTTCGTTTTTGTCTGCAAAAAGTTCAATTTCGGATAAGGTTTTTCCAACGATTTGATCTTTCTTATATCCCATATTTTTTAAAAAGACATTATTCACTTCAATAATTTTTTTGTTTTCAATATCAATTATTGCAACAGCGTTTGGAAAAAGCTCAAAAGCTTTTAAAAATCTCTCTTCTGCAATCTTTTTCTCTGTAATGTCCTCAAAAGTAACAAAAATCTGTTTTTGATCATTACACCCTTTTTCATCTTCCGGAATGGCAGTTACAGCTATCCATTTTTTTCCTTTTGAATTTTTACCCGGAAATCCGATTATTTCAACAAATTTATCTCCGGAACGGAGGGATTTAAAGGACGGATGATTTTCCGGAGAATAAAATTCCCCGTCTTCAGAGAAGGTGCCTGTGAATATTTCCAGATAATTTTTATTTACCATTTCCTCTTTTTTATAGCCTATAATATTTTCAGCGGCAGGGTTGAGGTCTGTTATTGTCATATCTCCGGCTGATATATAGAGGATGCCCTGTGGCATATTTTCAAAAAGTGATTTGTGCTTTCTTTCGCTTTTAAAAAGTTCTTTTTCTGCTTCTATTGCTCTGTGTTTATTTATGATTGTCTCAATTGTTGATTTAATCTCTATTGGCCTTACGGGTTTGTTCAGGTAACCGTACGGCTTTGATTTCAGGGCTCTTTTTAAAATATCATCTTTTGAATGAGCGGTCAGGAAGATTACAGGAATATTGTATTTGGAAGTGATTTTTTCGGCAGCAAAAACACCCTCCATTTCATCTTTGAGATTTATATCCATAATAACCACGTCAGGTTTTTTCTCATCGGCCGCATTTACAGCCTCTTCACCTGTTGTAACTATTGTAATTACGTCATATCCCATTCTCTTTAGTGAACTCTCAAGCCCCATTGCGGTAATTATGTCATCGTCCACAATCAGCACTTTTGATGAAACCATAATTTATACAGCAAATCCTCCTTAAATCAGTTATTTCATTTGTCAGGAGTCAGGCATGATATCCATGTATCGATAAATTTTCCCCTGTATCTTTTTAGCATTTCATTTACCTTCCTCTCAATTCAGAGATATATAATTTTCCTATAAATGAAAGTTTTTCATATAATCCGGGTAATTGATCTGTCCCAGGCTGTAAATGAATTAAAAATTACTATATTATACTTTCTGTTTCAATGATCGGGCACTGCTTTTTATTTCCTGATGGTGATGTAATGCATAATAAAAAAAATTGTTTTTTCTGTTGATTGTTATGTATGATATTGTTCCTATCGGGGTTGTGAAATCCCCTTATCTGACTAAAGAACAGGCTCCCTCACAGGGGAGAAACAAAGACTCCGAAGAGATGGTAATTGAAATATTTGAAGAATATCAAAAAGGGCTTGGTGATTACAGGGAGGTCAGCCATCTTATTGTTCTTTTGTGGTTTGACCAGGCAAAAAGAGATCTCCTTTTTGCAAAGCCACCGTATTCTGATCAGGAAAAACCGGTATTTACTACCCGTTCACCTAACAGGCCAAATCCTGTCGGCTTTGATATCGGGAGAATTATTTCCGTGGATTCCGGGAAAATAATGATTGCGGGTCTTGATGCTATAGACAACACTCCTGTTATTGACATAAAGCCCTACATTCCTTCACTTGACTGTATCCCCGGTGCAACAGAAGGGAAATCAAAAAAATCAGGAAAGAACTGATCCTCATATAACTGCCAATTTTTATTTTTTGTTCAGGGTCCATTAAAAAAGCATTAATACTTCTGCATTCAATTATTGTTTCAAAATAATTTGAAACAAAGTGGTTATTTATGGACACAATAAACAGTCTTCAGATTGCATCTGATTTTTTTCTGACAATAATAATCGAACTGGTGATTCTGTTTTTGGTCGTATCATTCCTGACAGGACTTTTGCAGGAATATATTCCTGAGGAGAAAATTAAAGGGGTTCTGTCCGGGAAAAGAAAGAAATTTTCATATTTTTTTGGTTCTGCATTTGGTGCGATAACTCCTTTTTGTTCATGCTCCACGATTCCGATACTAACCGGTCTGTTAAAGGCAGGTGTTCCTTTTGGTGCCTGCATGGCATTTCTTTTTGCCTCCCCTCTGTTAAATCCGATTATTCTGGGGCTTCTCATTGCAATGATTGGTCTCTATCAGACAGCGGTTTATGCTGTCTTTACATTTTTTGCGACTTCCCTTATGGGCATGATAGTTGAAAAAGCAGGATTTGAGAGTTACCTGAAAGAAAAAATTTTCAGTGATTCCGGTTCATGTTCATGCTGTTCCTGTGAATCTTCAAAAATTGAATCTGAAAAAAGAACAGGAAATAATCTTTTAAAGATAAAAAACGCTGCCAGATTTTCATACGGTCTTTTCAGGCATGTATTTTTATATCTTTTACTCGGTGCAGGCATCGGGGCGTTCATTTATGGTTTTGTCCCCGAAGATCTGATTATCGCAATTGCAGGGCCGGACAATCCGTTAGCAATTCCTCTGGCAGCACTGATTGGAATCCCGATGTACATCCGTGCGGAAACAATTATTCCGATAGGAACGGCACTTATCGGGAAAGGTATGGGAACGGGTGCGGTTATGGCCCTGATTATAGGGGGTGCGGGTGCAAGTATTCCTGAAGTCACAATACTGTCTTCAATATTTGAAAAAAAACTTCTTGCGGTTTTTGTAGGATTTGTGATTATGACCGCCATAATTGCCGGCCTGATCTTTCAGGCTTATGCATTAATCTGAAAAATTATACTTTTTCATTTTTTCTGATATTTTCAGAAACGGTTTTCTGCATATTTCTTTGTAAATTTCTCTTCATATAACCGGCCATTTTGACTATTAATGAGTTCTGTTTTATTATGTATTGGGCATCAGATAGTTTTATTTAACATCGAGTAATAATTAATGTAATTGCTTTGATGTATGTGGGGGGTGGAGATCATCTCCTATGTGTGGAAACATTAATAAGTAACAGATAGTAATACATAAATTAAATTATGTGTTACTAAAATCAGATCTCATAATAATCACGGGTTTATAATGTCCTGCTAAAAACAGCATTTCCCCCGTATCCTGGGTTATTTCCCTGGTTTAAAGTTGTTCAAAAATTAATGATTATAAAAAATCTGGAGCTATCTGAGTGTGATCTTCTATGGCGGGCATATTAATTGTAGATGATACAAAAGTTCTTGCGAATCTTTATTGTAATTTTTTAACTCATTCGGGTTACGAATGTGATGCTGTATATGGCGGAGATGAGTGTTTTTACAAAATAAATGATCTAAATCCGGATATTATTCTTCTTGACACGTGTATGGAACCCTGTGACAGCTGGGAGATACTTGCAAAAATTAAGAAAAATCCAAAAACAGCGGGCATATCTGTTTTAATGATGGAATCAGAAACCTGCACCCGTGAAAAAATAATTGAAAAGGGTTTTTTGGCTGACGGTTATATACAAAAACCTGTGAAGTCCGGGACACTTGAAAATATTATAAAATCAGCGTATATGCAGAGGAGCAGGGTTTTGAGAATTGTTGAAGATGCCTTCGATGAACATGAGAGTGAAGAAGAGAGAAAAATTTTATTCAATCTGTGTCTCAACGCCTTTGCATTAAATTCATTCAAAAAATTAGTAGCTGAAGCATATGAATATCCGTTTCCGATCAGGTCATGAACAAAATATCTGTAATGAGATACCCGGCTAAATTATTAAGACTAAAAAGTCCGGAAACAATCATCCGATTTTTTTACTAAACCTTTAATGATTATAGAGCAAAAAAAGAATTCATACATCTCTTAATCCGGTGATTTTGTGAATAAGAATTCTGAAGAATATCTTGATGATTACATCAGACGAATGACTCCTGTTTTCTCAGGCGTAAGTGAAAGATCGGGACATACAATTGCGTCAATGCTTATAGGTTACAGGTCAGGGTTATATGATCGTACGATTGAAAGCGGCAAAAAGGCGTTATTGACCCTTGAAAATAAAAAGGCTCCAAAAATTCTGCTCCGTGCTGTCTCTATTGTAATTGACAGTGCTGTTTTGCTCAGCCCCTCACAAAAATCAATCCGGTCTGAATTTGACTGGGAAGGGGAAGATCCTTTGAAATCAGCAGTACCTGACAGTCAGGCGAAAAGCTGCGGGTGTTTATTTGATGAATCAGAAAAAGATTTTCTTGCAATTGAAATGAATGATAAAAATCTGAAAGTTCCCGATGAATTCAGTCTTGACAATGCACTTATAATGTGTTATGCTGCGGCGTATACCTCATCTCCTTATGATCACATACCTCTTATTGAACAGGTTATGGGTCATTTAATCCGGAGGATTGAACATTATAATGAATAGATGAAAATTAAAAAATCTTCAGACAATTTTTGGCGTACCGGATTATTCTGGTTGTTCTTTTTCAAGATCTATAACAGCATCTGAAAATGCAGTCAGCTGTGAAAAAATCATCGGGTCAAGACCACCCTCAATTGCCAGGTATATTCCGGAAAGGTTCATAATTTTAAGTTTACTTGTTAGGAAGTGAAAAAATTTTGTGATACTTGCAGATGGGAGGTATATGAGCATTGCATTTACAGAGTCCATGAGTAGGTATATTTTCTGGTTTTGGTTTTCTTTAAGGGACTCCGAAACCGCAATTGAAAGGGAGGTAAGATCACCCGGGCTGTTTAAATATTTACAGTTTGGAATTCCGTCGCCGGGTTTTCCCATTGCATATTTGGTGATGGCATCAATGAACAGAACATTTTCGAGCGGTATTCCTCTGGACATATAAAGTTCATAAAGATACTGTGCAGGCTGGTTAATACTTATTATGAGGACTTTTTCGCCTTCTTTTAATACTTCCCTGATGAGATTTATGTTGTTCTCCTTAACTCTTTTTGGTGAAGACAAAACAAGGTAAATCTGTGCCTTTCCGTCCGGATTTTCTTTAAGAAACATTCTTGCCTGCCTATTTTGATATGAATTCCCTGTATGAGTTTGGTATTTCGCTTCTTCTTTGAGCAATAGACCGGTTAAGCATTCTCAGGTTTTCAAGAATCTGGTTCAGGTTGACAATCTGTACGCTGATCTGCCCGCTTATGTTCTCTTTTGAGATTGTGCCTTCCTCAAGTTCATTTTTAATCTCTTCAAGGTTATCCGTTATGATTTTCACAGGCTCCTTTAACCTGAGTGCAGACTCGGTGATATATGCGGTTAAGGCTTCGTAGCTCTCCTGTTTGTAAATTGCAGAACCTATAAGGCCTGCTGCTGCGCCGAGAGCATCTATTTCCGCTTCTGACCAGATTCTGTCGGATTCTGATTCGTCAAATCCCACGAATCCCCACCATCTCCCGTTTAGAAATATCGGTGCGACTACCGAGGATTTTACCTTAAGGAGCTCCATGTTTTCACGTTCTCCGGCATCCACGGTTCCGATGTCTGCATAGATAATTTCACCTCTTTTCAGGACCTTTTCCCACCTCTCAACATTTGCTTCCCTGTAGGAGAGGCCCTGCATCTTTTTGTTCCTGATCTGTGCGAGGCTTTCATTCCTTACCCATTCAAATATCTCATTCATCAGGATTTTGCCCTTTTTTTCATTATCAGCGTTTTTAAAGCAATATATCCTTGAAACGCCTGTTGCCTCTCCAAGTCTGGCAAGTATTTCAGGCATATTCTCCTCCCATGAATGAGATTTGAGGAACTGGTTTGATGCAAAATTAATTGCATCAAGTATATTGTCACGGCGTCTTAGTGCCTGTGTGATATTTTTCTTTTCTGTAATATCGAGGAATGTTGCAATAAGATTCTGGCTTTCCGGGTCAAAGGAGACGGTGGTTGCGGCATCTATAAGGCTTCCGTCTTTTTTAACGACTTTATATTCATATATTGTGTCATCCGCTTTTTTGGTTTCATATATTTTTTTGTAAACATCCATTAGATGCGGAATTTCATCTTTATGGATAAAATCCATCCATTTTATATTTCCCTCTATCTCATCTTCTGAATATCCTGTCGTCTGACAAAAAACCCTGTTTGCGGCGATTACCGTGCTTTCCCTGTCAATGAGTAAAAGGCCGGTTTTGGCATGCTCAAATATTATTTTATATATGTCCCCCTTTTCCTGCATGGTGAGGAGATATATTTTATCAGATAAATCTTTTTTGTGAAAATATTATAAAAATAAAATTTATTTTCATTATACAGATTTCTTCTGTTAATAAAATGCATGAAAATTCCTGTCTCTCATCGACGGATAGATTGATATGGGCGAAAAAGAGAACTTTATTCTCCGATAAATGCCTAAAATTGGTCTGTTCAGATATTATTTCTCCCTTTTATCGGGTCTTGGTGCCGGAAAGTTATTGGCTGGATTAATTTTGCGAACCTGTAGTGAACATGTTTTTCCCGTGAGGTTCGCGGAGAAAATATAATTCTTATATATTAAACTTTTTAATTTTCACAGAATTTTAGGGATGAGAATTTAAAAATAATAATCAGACGAATTTATGAAATTCTCCTGTTTTCAAATTTGTGCCATATTATATCTAATAGTCGATATATTTTGTAAGCGTGTATGTTTTAGAAAGAAATAATATGCGGGCTGTTTATACTATCAGATATAATTAGTGATTGTCTGGCATTATCCGGTTAAGAATGATGCCATTGAAATCATTGGTTTAGAGTCACACCCTTCACGGGTGTGTGGATTGAAATATTTTATCCTTTATACGATTGGAATTATCATGATAGTCACACCCTTCACGGGTGTGTGGATTGAAATATCATAGTTTGTTTCTTTATGATTTATGTAAATAGTCACACCCTTCACGGGTGTGTGGATTGAAATATGAAATTGTCAATCTATTTGATAAAAAGATCAAGGTCACACCCTTCACGGGTGTGTGGATTGAAATTTATCTGAAGAATATAAAAACGAACTTGAAAATTGTCACACCCTTCACGGGTGTGTGGATTGAAATACGCCGCACGCAAATCTCTTATTTGTGCAGGTGATGTCACACCCTTCACGGGTGTGTGGATTGAAATTCATTCTTAGGGTTGCAACAGGAGGGGCAAAAATCGTCACACCCTTCACGGGTGTGTGGATTGAAATAGCTTGATTTAATGTTTATTTGCCGCCGTCCTACTGTCACACCCTTCACGGGTGTGTGGATTGAAATATCACCTGCACAAATAAGGATCATCCATGCGGTGTCACACCCTTCACGGGTGTGTGGATTGAAATCCCAAAAAATGTCTATTTTAGAGGCATTACGAATAGTGTCACACCCTTCACGGGTGTGTGGATTGAAATACGGCAACAAATCAGGAAACCATTGAGCATTAAGTCACACCCTTCACGGGTGTGTGGATTGAAATTTTCAGGTTGTCTGAGGGATCGGGATCGTTAAACTGTCACACCCTTCACGGGTGTGTGGATTGAAATCAACACATACGACTATACTAATAATAATGTAGGCGTCACACCCTTCACGGGTGTGTGGATTGAAATAGGCAATTACATATATATGAATTATAATGATTCTGGTCACACCCTTCACGGGTGTGTGGATTGAAATACAGAGTAAATAACAGACAATATAAAAGAAAAGGTCACACCCTTCACGGGTGTGTGGATTGAAATAATCTCGGCGGAAGGGGGGCAATAACAAGTGCTGGTCACACCCTTCACGGGTGTGTGGATTGAAATCTATCTAATCCTTGAGATTTTACCGACAACAGCGTCACACCCTTCACGGGTGTGTGGATTGAAATAGAATATTAAACCTAAACGGCATCAGGGCCGTGAACGTCACACCCTTCACGGGTGTGTGGATTGAAATTCCAGAAGAAAATTTTTTATTGTTGATATACATATCGTCACACCCTTCACGGGTGTGTGGATTGAAATCAGAGCTTTGACAATCTTTGATTTTCTTCTAGGGTCACACCCTTCACGGGTGTGTGGATTGAAATACTGCATCAGCAATGTGGAATTGAAGCTGCAATGGTCACACCCTTCACGGGTGTGTGGATTGAAATTGAAAAATACACAGAAATGGCAAAAAATAATTATGTCACACCCTTCACGGGTGTGTGGATTGAAATAAAATACAAACCAGTATTATCATTTTTTATTATGTCACACCCTTCACGGGTGTGTGGATTGAAATCCTGATTTTTAAGCAAAATACATCGTTTATTTTACGTCACACCCTTCACGGGTGTGTGGATTGAAATCTGTTATAGAAAAACATAACTTGCGTTAAACCAAGTCACACCCTTCACGGGTGTGTGGATTGAAATACCGCAGGGGCAGCGATTACAGCCGGTCAGGTTGGTCACACCCTTCACGGGTGTGTGGATTGAAATTATTTCCTTTGAAATCTTAAATCAAACATTTGAGTTCACACCTTTCACGGTGTGTGGATTGAAATACAGAATCCTTGATACTGTTACGGCTGCGGTCAAACGTCACACCTTTCACGGGTGTGTGGATTGAAATAAAAGGGGATGATGCAACAACGAATGAAACAAAAGAGTCGCACCCTTAATGAAGGTGTGGATAAAAAAAGTAATACAGCCTTTGATGCAGGCAGGTACAAAAAAATTATTGTTCCTTTGTGGCTTTGCTGTAATGCCTGACTTCGCCAAAAGTCTCAGGTTTTCCTTCTTCGTTTAGTATTGATATTGTCCCGTGTCCTCCGCATATGAGGCATTTCTTTCCGGTATCCTCTTCATATTTCATGGCAATTTTCATTGCTTCATGCCTCTCCTCACGTGCAAGTTCACTGTCAACATTAACGGAGGTTACAAGGAAATCGGCAATTGAGTTATACATCCTTCGATCCTGACTAAAGCTTGAAAAATTCATCAGGGTGTCTGCCGTAAACAAAAGACCGGCATCCTGCGAGAATATAATCAGCTGTCCGTGCTGATGCCCGCCCATTGATAAAAGGACCTCAAAATCAAATCCCATAACCGGTATCTTTGCAAGTATGGGGAAGTTGCCGCGTTTTTCAACCGAAGTTTCAGGGAAAAGTCTGATATTTTCTTCAGATGCAGGGTTCCAGCGTGAAAACAGAGCAATCATTGTTGTATAGACTTTTTCAAGAACCGACTCTTCACTCTTTGATCCCCATGCACGGTTTCCGCACCTGATAATCTCGTAAGTTGCAGGGTGCATGTAACACGGGACATCATATGCTCCCCCGGCACCGCAGTGATCAGCGTCCCCGTGGGTAGCAATGATGTATGAGAGTTTTTTGTCGATTTCAAGGCCATAATAATCGAACATCTCCCTGACATCATCTGCATATATTCCATACCCCGTATCGATCATCACAATCTCTTCTGGAGTATCGAAAAGGAATATGCTCCCTCCTCCGGGCAGCTGGAAACAGAAAAGTTTCATCCCTTCCTTAATCTCAACCTCCTGAACGTCTGAGTAAAATCCGTTTTTGGTTGTTTCTGTAAGGAATTTGCCGCATCTGATGTAGTTTTCAAAAATTTCATCAGTATTCTCACCCAGTTTAGAGAGTTCCTGGACTGTGTGGTTAATATCCTTTAAAAAGTCAATCAGGAGCTGTTCATCATCATCTGCAAGATACTGCCTGATCTCTCTTGCAAATTTTACATAAAAGACAGTCCTGTCAAGCTTTCCACCCGTTGTGTCATAATCGATTATGTCAACTGTGTAGGTGTTTTTGAGCAAATTAAGCAGATCATCGGCATGCTTTGTATCCTCAAGATTCATGCTGACAAAGACCTTGTCGGGCAGACTTCCAGTGTCATCAAAATCAATAGAAGTGACAAGTGCCCCGGAATCCGTTGAATATTTCAGGAATTCTGCGAGTGCTCCTGTCCGGTGCGGAAGTTTCACACTGAACTTGAGGAAAGGGAGACTCTTCAGTGAATTTCTGAGCAGTCCCTCCTTTGAGAGTCTCTCTTTAATGGTATTGTATGCCTCTTTTGTTGACGTAATCTCAAAGAATGCAGTCTGCGGATCAATCTGTCTGTCGTAGTGGATTCTGTTTATGTTGCCGTTTAGTTCGGTAATTATCTCTGCAATCTTTTTGAGGGTGCCTTTCTGGACGGGTATATCTGCAACCAGTGAATATCTTTCCATTAAAATCACCTGTTTTACCTGATTTTATTAAAATGAAGGGGTTATTAGGTACATTGCCCAGCCAACGTATTCCCTTCCGTATGCTATATATTCTTCCTGTACTCTTCTGTAATAAGAGAGTACTTCATCGTAATCCTGGCTTTTTTGATTATTCTCATCCAAAAGCCATTCAATACAGTTTCTCCAGATGCCGGATTCGTATATGTCCCAGTCATTCTCGTCTGCTCTTACAACCGATTTAAGATCAAAACCTGAATCCCTGATTATCTGAAGAATCTCATATTCTGTAAGTATTTCTGACCACTGGCGGCAGAATTCAGGCGCAACCCCGTCTTTTTTCCAGTAACGCTCACCTATGATGATTGAACCTTTCCCGGTTATGAATCCTGAAAGGGCATTTAGTGTCCCTTCAAAGCCGCCCCAGATCTGAGATGATCCCAAGGAGAGGGCAACATCATAATATTCATCCTTTTCTTTCTCATATTCGGATGCATCTGCAAAGAATATTGATATTTTTTCTGAGAGTCCAAGCTCTTCAATTGTGGCACTGGCAGTCTGGCAGGCATCCTCTCTCATTTCAATGCCTACGCCGGATGTCCCGAAATTTTCTCCCCAGAGTGCAAGGACAGTACCGTTGCCGCATCCGAAGTCTATGACCTTTGAGCCGTCGGAAAGGCCTGAAATTTCACCCATATAGAGTGCTTTTTCAATGCTGCACGGGTTCATTATGCTTAATTCACCCTGTGATATTGAGACGAGATCACGAAAATCCATATTTTTAAAACCGCCGTATTTTTATTAAGCAGAAAATTGATTTCTATCATTAGTTGTTTTAAAACGACTTTTATGTTATGGTGAAGATCTGTTTTTTTAAAATTTGGAAAAATCTGCTGTTTTTCCTAAAAATGCTTAATATTTTGACTCTTATTCAAAATGGCAATATAATTATATCAAAAAAGCCTAAAGATACTAATTATGAAGAAAACTCTGGGCCGATATGTCGGATTGGCAGTCTTTTTAATTGTACTGCTATATCCGGTCGACCCATCCACCTTCCCAATCGATGCAAAATATGTGGCTGCAGGCACATTGCTGATGGTTATATGGTGGGTCACCGAGGCGATTCCAATTCAGGCAACTGCACTTTTGCCGGTCGTTATTTTCCCGTTACTGGGGGTTTTGACTCCGGCAGAGGCGTGTGCACCTTATGCTGATAAAATAATTTTTCTTTTCATGGGAGGTTTTATAATTGCGATGTCTATGCAGCGCTGGGGCCTTCATGAAAGAATAGCTCTTCACATAATAGACAGGGTTGGAACTTCTCCCCGAATGCTTGTTCTGGGTTTCATGGTTGCAACCGCCTTTTTGTCAATGTGGATTTCCAATACTGCAACGGCCATGATGATGGTCCCGATTGCAATCGCAATTATTGCGACCATTCTTCCACAGAAAGATACAAGACTTGAGGAAATGAGTGAGACTCAGAGGGATTTTTCCGAATGTCTCGTTATCTCCATTGCCTATGCAGCTACAATAGGAGGACTTGCAACCATAATCGGAACCCCTCCAAACGGCATTTTTATTGCCCAGATGGAGACCATTTTCCCCGATGCACCTGCGATTGACTTCTTTACATGGATGAAGTTTGCCCTTCCGCTGGCCTTTGTATTTCTGCCGATTGCTTGGTTATGGCTTACATATGGTCCTTACAGGCATATGCCTGCAAAGATATCCTCCGGAAAGGATGTTATTCATGACAGGTTAAAGTCAATCGGGAAGATGAGCAGAGGTGAAAAATGGACACTTATGGTATTTGTGATGACCGCAGTCGCCTGGATTCTCAGATCAGAGAAGAATATCGGCGGTATTGTAATCCCTGGCATAAACACCTTCCTGCCTTTTGTTCATGATTCAACGATTGCAATTGCAGGTGCGGTTCTTCTCTTCCTTCTTCCTGTAAACCGTCAGGAAGGGGTATACACAATGAACTGGGAGTGGGCAAAGAAAATTCCGTGGGGCATTCTAATTCTGTTTGGAGGAGGTATCTGTCTTTCAACCGCCTTCATAAAAAGCGGTCTTGCAAATGTCATAATGGATTATATGGAAATACTGCATGGTCTCCCGATAATTATCGGTGTACTTGTTGTTGCGATTATAGTTTCACTACTGACTGAAGTAACATCCAACACAGCGATGGCGTCTGTTATGATGCCCATTATGGCTGTAACATCGGTCAGTATGGGGATTCACCCGTATTTCCTGATGCTCACTGCCGCATTTGCATGTTCAATGGCATTCATGCTTCCGGTTGCGACACCGCCAAATGCGGTTGCTTACGGATCGGGTTATGTAAGCATGCGTGATATGGTACGAACCGGCTGGGTTTTGAACATAATCGGTATTATTATAATGACCGTGTTTATGTTTACCATAATCACATGGGCTCTCGGGTTTTCAATGGATATTCCGGTATGGGCACTAAACCCTGATACCGGTGGTCTCTGACCATAATATCCCTGAAACTTTTTTATAAAACCCCGGGCTTTCACGAAAACGAAAATTTACGTTCTCATAAAACCGGTAGCAGAAAAATATTTTTTGACCTTTTTTTAAAAAAAATCCGGTTTGCTCTTTGAAATATGTTCTTTTGCAGGGGAAATAAAGGTTTTAATGATACAATGTTATTTATTTTCATCTTTTAAAAAAAGGTTTTTTAATATAAATACTCTAAAAATAGGACTTCATCCTCAATCTTAATATGAATACAATGCAATAACTCTTGAGTATGCCACGCGAAAAGATCATTTCAGGTGCTCTCGAGGGAGAGGGAATAGAGGGCCGCAGGAAAAAGTCCAAAATCCCTTCTGACAACTCCGGGGATAAAAGCCATGATGATCCTTTAGATACAGGTTTTGGCAGTTCAAAGCCGGACAGGAAGGCAATGGGAGATTCGCATATTTCTGATAATTCAGATATATTTTCCACAGGTTTTGGATCTTCATCGCCAAAGCGGAAATATTCGGGTGCTTCATCAGTCGGAGACGATTCAGACATATTTTCCGGTGGTTTCGGCTCATCAGGAGGCCGGAAAAAAACATTTGACAGAATCAAACCCGAAACTGAGAATAAAGAAAAACATGATTCTGAGGAATTATCTAAAAACACCTCTGAGGAGAGAGCAATTCATGGAGGGGACAGTCCCGGAAGTATTGAATCCGAGATGGTGACAAAAAAAGAGGATCCTTTCTACACCGGATTTGGATACACTGACCAGAGAAACCAGAGGACAATAAAGTCAGGCAAAAAAAGTTCTGAAAAGAAGGCCGGTTCTAAAAAAGACGTTAATGATGCTGATTCCGGAAAAAGTGCCCTCTATATTGACGATGAAGACGATCTCTTCAGCTAAAATTTAAAATTATCTTTTTTTATTTTATTGGGAAGGTTTCAATATCCGAAATGCTGTTTACGATGATTTCCTTTTGGTTTTTGTAAAACTGAACCGTTCCTGTTGCCTTTATCTCACGTCCAGGTGAAAAATTAACGCTTTTGTCAGCACCGCCTGATATGAAAATGATGATATCGTCTGTTTTTATTAAAAGATGGCCGCCTGTCTTTGTTTTTGAAATCTCTTTTATTATTCCCTCATAGGTAACGAGATCATTTGTTTCTGAAGAGTTGTCATACTTTTTTGCAAAGGATTCCTTTCCTGCAGATGAAAGGAATATGTGAGCCGCAATAATTATTGCAAGAACAATAATAAGAGCTGTTATTGCAGTTTTTTCTTCTTTTCCAAAGATCATTTTATCCGTTTTTATACAGGGAGAAGTGTTACAATCCTGTTCTGTCTGATCTGAGGCGGTACTTTGAATCCGATGTCCAGCGGAAGCGAACTCTTTGGTGTCAGCGAGACCTGGAATGAATCGTATGCCTCCACAGGTGTGCTCTGATATACAAGAATGGTGAAGATCTCGTTTGGTTCAAGGAGCAAATCCTCATCAGCGTCCTGAAACGGAATGACACCTGACTTGTCTGAAATTGTCCATGCAGGTTTAAAGAGAGGATTATTCCCGGAATATGAAAGCTTCTCTGATTTATTTTTGTATGTAAATACAATCTCTGCACCATCCATTTCAATCGCCCCTGTGCTGCCAGTGACAAGCTTCACAGGAATCTGGCAGCTTCCCATGGCGGAAGATGACGGATTTTCGCTCACTAGTGTAATAGTCCCTGCTGTGCCGCCTGTATCCTGCATGCCGTAGCAGTCGCCGTCCACAATAAGCAGGTATCCGGTTTCTGAAACGGCAAATCCCACAATTCCCCCGGGACTTTTATGATTCATATCAGGCATGGATGCGTTGAAAATGATGCCTGCAAAGAGATAGATAAAAATGCATATGACTGCTATTGCAATAATTAGTTCAAGACCTGTCAGCCCGTCTGCATTTTTTAAATTTAATATTTTATGCATAATGCTTATCTGGTATTAATACCGCTCTCCTTTTAGCATTTTCCAAATTTAACAGCCCTTCCCATAATGGGAATTATAATATACTGATCGTTTACAAAACCGCCTAAACAGGAATATGAAAATAAAGACATTGATCTACATTGTTCTCATTTTAATCATCCTGTCAATTGCAGTGCCCTCTTTGATCTCTTCAAATCCGGATTTAAAGAAAAGTACTGCCCTTTCAATTGCGGATTTTGGCCTTGAGAACAAAAAGTACGAATGGAGTCTTTCCGCATGTGACTGGATGCTTGAGGATTCACCCTATGACTCTGAAATTCTTAAAAGAAAGGTTGCAGTGCTCACAATACTTGAGGATTACGAGGGTGCCCTTGAGAATCAGAGAATCATACAGGAATTATCCCCTCTGGACATGACAAAGGAAGACTGGCACAACCTTGCGGTTTTAAACGCCAGAACGAACAATACAAAAGATTCTGTTGACTCATATGAGCAGGTTCTAAAAAGCTGTGAGCTTATGCTGAAGACCAGTCCGGATGACTCATCAGCCATTATGGAGAAGGCAGATGTTCTGATTAAACTTCAGAGGTATGATGAGGCCATTGAGGCGTACAATGTTGTAATTAATGAAGAACCTTCAAATGCAGGAGCATGGATAGGACTTGGTGACGCTTATTTATTCAAGTCCATGTACCTCCAGGGTCAGTTGAAGGATATGTACAAAGAGCTTGGAAGGGCGCCCTCCGGCGAAAAGACAGGCTATGATATGTCATCATTTGAATCTCACAGAAAGGCTGTGGAATCCTACAATAAAGCTGTTGAAATCGACCCTCTCTCCTATCCGATGGTAGCGGCAAAGATTATGGGCGGTTTTGAAAAGACAGTTTCAGGTTACCAGGATATCTTAAAGAACCTGTAATTATAATTTTTTTGAAAAAAACAAAAATACACTATTTTTGAATCTTATTTGTCGGATTAAAACGGCAGACTATCCCGCGTGTTTTTTCTGCAAATAAACGAAAGAAATGTCTGAAAAAAATTTTTGATATATTTAGAGAAGTCCAAAGGATTTGAGTGTGACTTCAGGATTTACAGCACCTACGCGGTACACTTTGCCTTCTGAAAGTTCGTTTATGATAACTTCAGCAGGTGAGAAGAGTGCTGTATCAATCTGGTAGAAATCAAAGTTTGCTGCCTTGAATGTGTCATAGAAAGGCTCACCGTATGATGATGATTTGTTTGACGGGATCTTGTCAAGGTATTCAGTGATTTCAGGTGCATTCATTGTAAGGTAGATCTGTCCGTGATAGATTGTTGCATCGTTTGTGCATCCCATTGCCTGTGTCGAGTCTTTTTTGACCGGTGGAATTGGTGCGGTACCGATTGCGGAGTGAATCTTCTTTGTGTCAAAACCGAGTTCGTTTAACTTGTAGATTGATGTTTCCACGCAGCGTCCTGCAACCTGGATTGAACCTACAATTGATGCTGTTGGTGCAACAAGTGCACATACATTTCCAACATCCACATTGCATTTATCTGCAATGTGTTCCATTACCTCTGCGTTTGGAAGTGTGTCGGATTCAAGGCATATTACTGCAACATCTGACTCGTCTTCATACTCGATTACTTCGAATGTGTGCTTTGGCATGAGTGAAAGTGCACGTGCCGGACCGCTTCCCATTGCAAAGAAGTTGCCTGTCTTTACAGTCCATCCTGCTTTCTGTGATCCAAGGCATGAGATTGCAGGGAAGTCTGTGTTTACATCGATGAACGGCATCGGGATACCGTTAATCTGGCCGTTTCTGAATGATACTTCACCAAGACCGCCCATGCAGATCTCTGTAAAGCGTTTTCCTGCAAGATAGCCGCCTCTTGTTTTTACACCACAGTCAATAAAGCGGGCACCGTTGTCGAACTGATGGAATTCCACATTGTAGTCTTCCGGATACTCCGCCATTTCCTCGAAGATATCGAGGGCAATTTCGTTAACACTTATCATTAGAGTGATCCTCCTAAATCATACATGAACGAGCAAAATAGATAATAGTTTTTAATTGCATTACTGTGGATTTCAGGGCAGAATCTCAATCACACGGGCAGGTTCATACCTGAGGGTTATAACTCTCGTCCTTCCCCTGCCTTCCCTGTAGTTGAGGTTTACAAGACGCATTGAGTCAAACTTTTTGACAATTTCGTAAAACCTTGTGTATCCTATCTTGATCTCTTTTTTGATCTCTTCAAAAACAATACTTGAAGTCATCTCTTTTTCTTCTTCTGCCATTCCGGCCATCAGTTTGAGAATTTTTTTCTCTTCGGCATTCAGTGTTTTTATTGTGCTTGAGAGATGAAGATTTTTTGATATCAGATATGCGCGGCAGATGTCGTCTTTTTCTATTTCGCGTCTTGCATCCATCTCGGCATTTAAGGCGGCACGTTTGAGGAGATCAATGCCTACACGCAAATCACCGCTCTTCATGGTCTGCTCAACAACGAGATCAAGCATCTCGTTTGTAATTACACCCGGATAAAGGCCCTGTTTGACCCTTTCGTTTAGAATATCGCGTATTTCGGGTTCATCGTAAGGTGAAAAATAGATCTCTGTCGGTCTGAAAACGGATGAGACCCTTACATCCACCTCCTGCATCAGATTCACGCTCATGTCTGATATGACAGTAATTACTCCCATCCTGACTCCCGGATGGGATTCGTGTGATCTAAGGAGAGTGTAGAGAACTTTGTTAATCTCTTTTTCATACAGCAGGTAGTTTGCATCGTCAAGGCATACGAGCAGAACAGCATTCTTCTCCTCGATGAGCCTGCATACCATGTCAAAGAGATTTTTAAAGGATGTACCTGATGCAGGTGGCGGGCGGTTTGTAAGGCTTTTGTAGATCTGTGAAAATATTGCGAATTTTGTATTGTCGATCTGGCAGTTTACATATACGGGAATAAGTTTTTTTGTTGTTTCTTCTATCTCTTTGAAGAGTTTTTTTATGGTGGTTGTCTTTCCCGTGCCCGGAAGCCCTTTGCATATTGTATTTAGTGGTCTTGCACCCATCATCCCCGGTTTTACATGGAATGCAAGCTCCCTTATTTGTGAATCCCTGTGATTGAACTGCTCCGGCATGTAGTCTATCTCAAAAACCTCGACATCGCGAAACAGCGTTTCATCCCACATGAGCAGATCTTTTTTCATGTCAAAAAATTATTGTCCTGTATTGTATTAATTTATGCCATTATTTCAGAATTTTTTTGTCCCCCGGCGGAATATATTATTCAAATAGTAGAGACATAGATAATATCAGCATTTGTTGCAGGATTTCCGGCAAATGATGATAGTTACCCCCACTGAAAAAATCTTTTGTGATGAAGCAGGGTACTGATGCCGGAAACTAAAAAAATAGTGTTATTGTTTTTATTATTCGTTTTCCTGAGAGAACATGATTTTCAGGAAATTTTCAGCCTTTTGTATCCCGAATCCGCCTTTTTTTGCTGCCTCCTTCTCTGAGTAAATCAGGCAGTCGTCAGTTCCCTTCCCGAGTATTGCAAACGGAACAGGTTCATTTGTATGTGTTTTGATCCTTATTGGTGTCGGGTGATCGGGGAGAACAGCAACAACCGCATCTGTTTCACTAAGTATCAGACCTGTTACCTCGTCAAGGCGCTCAATTGCCTTCACCTTCTCCTCATAACTTCCCAGATGGCCTGCCTCATCGGGTGCCTCCACATGCATATACACAAAATCAAGTTCTTTTAAAGCCTCTATTGCGTATCGTGCCTTTGCTTCGTAGTCTGTGTCAAGGTATCCTGTTGCGCCCGGGACTGAAATCACCTTCATTCCGGCACCCGCAGCGATACCGTTTAAGAGATCCACTGCCGAGATCATTCCTCCGGAAAGCCCGTATTTTTCCCTGAAGTTTTCAAGAGCCGGTTTTTTTCCTCCGCTCCAGGGCCATACCTGTGTTGCCGGTTTTTTTCCTTCCCGGATTCTTTTCTCATTTACAGGATGGTTTGAGAAAACCTCTCTGCTTATTTCCATTATTCTCTGGAGGATTTCTGCGTCCCCGTCTTTTGGGACGTATTCGGCAATATCCTCACCGGTTATGTCATGGGGCGGTGTTGATTTTGCCCCTTTCCCGTCAGGGACAACCAAAAGATTCCTGTAGCTGATGCCTGGGTAACCGGTTGCAATGCCCTTTATTTTTTCATTGAGTGAGCTGAAGAGAAGGGCACTCTCCTCCGATGTTATATGCCCTGCGGAGAAATCCTCCATTGTGCTGCCGTTTATGGTTACAAGGTTGCAGCGGTAGGCGATATCTGTGTCACTTAAATTCAGACCCATGCTTATTGCTTCAAGAGGCCCTCTTCCGGTGTAGCATTCTTCTGGTTTATATCCCAGAACCGAAAGGTTTGCAATGTCGCTCCCCGGCTCAAAACCCTGTGGTACCGTATGAAGCATTCCGCATTTTCCCTCGCGGGCAATCCTGTCCATGTTGGGTGTCTTTGCATATTCGAGAGGTGTCTTTCCTCCAAGTGCCTCTATCGGCTCATCTGCCATTCCGTCGCCGAGGATTACTATGTATTTCATTCGCTGCCTTCCTGGATTCTGTTTATATTTTGAAAAAATATTGAAATTTTTTGTAATTATGCAGTTATTATCTTATTTTATTCTTCCATCTCTTTTAAAAGAGCCCTTGCGGCAAGTCTTACCGATTCTTTTGAGTCTGTGTCAGGTGTCCATCCAAGCGATTTCAGCTTTTCAACAGAGAGCTGCATTTTTGGGACATCTCCAACCCATCCCCTGTCTCCTCCGCTGTATTTGAAGGCAACGCCGGGCAGACCCATCTCTTCTGTTATGATCTCCGCAAGTTCTGTTACTGATATCCAGTCTTCAGAGCCGATGTTGAAGTAATTGAAGGTTTCATCCGAATTTTCACATGCATAAAATACTGCCCTCACACATGCATCCACCGAGAAGTAAGACTTTGTCTGTTTCCCGTCACCGAGGATTTCAAGCTCTTTTGGATTTTCCTTAAGCTTATGGATGAAGTCCCAGATTACACCGTGGTTGCTTCTCTCTCCGATGATGTTTGCAAACCGGAAAACACGGGCCTTCATCTGATAGGTGTGGGCATACGAGGCTATTATCGCCTCGTCTGCGAGTTTTGTGCCTGCATAGATGGAGATCGGGATCATCGGCGAGTAGTCTTCAGGTGTCGGTATTGTTTTTGCCTCACCGTAAACTGTTGAGGTTGATGTGAAGACAATCTCCCTGACGCCGTATTCCCTCATTGCTTCAAGAACATTTATGGTTGCACTGACATTGTTGTCACAGACGGGTTTTGGGTTTTTGGCGCTTGCACGGACATCCGGGTCTGCTGCAATGTGGAAAACCCTGTCAGCACCCTCCAGGTATTTCTGCCACCCGTCGGAGAGGAGATCGGCTTTAATCAGCTCAGCTTTTCCTGAATCAAGATGCCCCGCAATGTTTTGTTTATTTCCTGCGCTGAGATTATCGATAATGAGAACCCTGTCTCCTGACCTGACAAGGTAATCGACAATATGGGAACCAATGAACCCGGCACCGCCGGTTACAACTGAAAACATGTAACCTCTATTTTTGTTTCTCTTTTATCTTTGTTATTGCGGCAGGGGTGTCTGAAGTTACGGGTGAAAACTCCGTTTGTATCTGTCAGGTCTTTTTTGTCGGGCGTTTAATCAATGTATTTTTGATAAAAATTTCTGAATCTGCATGATTTTTGTCATATTGCATATAATTATTATCCTGAATAACTGTACACGACTTTATAGTTGTTTTAGATTACTTTTTAGAGGCAGTATTTTATGGTTAAAAAGGAGAAACAGGCCCTCCCTGAGGGTGCGCTTGAAACAGTTGAGGAAAGCGGAGGGATTTCGGAGATTTACCGGGCACTGCCTGAAGAAGAGACTGCAATTCTTTTAAAGGACATATATCATGCATGTTCGGACATTTACCGGATAAAGATTCTTTTTATGCTCACAAAACAGCCGCTTTGCGTGTGCATCATCCGTGAAGTACTGGATATCTCTGATTCCCGTCTGTCATACCACCTGAAAATTCTGCAGAAAGCGGGTTTAATATCGGGGACTTCTAAGGGAACTTGGATTATTTATGAGCTTACCAAAAAGGGGCGTTTTTTCTCAGATTTGAATATTAAAATATCCGGAAAAGTCTGAGAGCAGATAAGCCGTCAGTAAATGGTGAATATTTAAAAAAACTGATTAATCCATTAAAAATAATTTGTTTTGAAATCAGATTGTGATCTCTCATCTCTGCTCTTCATGATATTTCAAGGAAACAGAGAATTGTTTCTGCCATCTTCTCAGGCATCTGATACATAAGGCCGTGCCCGCCGCCTTTAAACTGAACAACCCATGAACCTTTTATCATCCCGGCCATGTGGGTTGAGTTTTCAGGAGGGATTATTTTATCATCAGAACCTGCGATAAAAAGAACTTTTTTCTCAATGCATGATATCCGGTTAAGACTGCCTCTCCACCGGAGTGCCGCCCTGCATTGTTTCATAATTACCCCCGGATCTTTTGAACCGACGGATTTTGGCATGTAAATCCTGTGGTCAGGATTTTCTCTGACCCATTTTTCTGTCGTAAGGGATGACAATACCTCCTTTGAAGAAACTCCGCCGACTGCAATTCTTGATACAAAAGATCTCATTGCAGGGTTTTTCATCTCATCGGATGATGCGAATGTGCTGTAGAGGATAAGGCCCGAGACCTTTTCCGGATAATTCAGTGCAAGCTCCTGTGCAATGGCAGAACCCATGGAGTAACCAAGAACGTGGGCTTTTTCTATCCCCAGATAATCCATTAAGGCGGCAGTGTCGTCAGCAAAAAGTTCAATTGAGAAATTCTCATCTTTTCCGGCTGAAAGCCCGATACCTCTGTTATCAAAGATGATTATTCTGTATTTCCTGGAAAGAGGCTTCAATAAATGATAAGGCCATTCGTTCATTGTGGCCCCGTAGCCCATTATGAGAAGAAGCGTTTCTCCCTTTAAATTTCCAAAAACACGGTAACCTATACTGGTTTTGTTAACTCTTGCGATTGAATGACGCGGGAGAAGAAGATATCCGGATTTTTCCCTGAAAGGTACAAGAGAGATGCCTGATTCCTTTTCGGGTTCATTTTCACTATGATTCTCTGAAAAACTGTTTTTATCGCATAATAAAGCGATCTGCAGCAGAGTACACTACTGCATCCCATGTATTTTCTGATACAGAATACATAATATATCAGCAGTTATTTAGAAATCTCAGGTATATATATCTGACTTTTGCTTTAAGGGAAGTCAGGGTTTTTGGATAGTAGAGCTTTTTTAAAATTTGTTTCCCCTACTGATCCATTCATCATTTATGGCGTATATAAATTTTAAACAGAATTAAGATGTACGGAAAGACAGCTTCTGAGCTTTTGACAAAGGTGAGGACAGAAAAACCACTCGTTCACCATATAACAAACTATGTGACAGTAAATGACTGTGCCAACATAACTCTCTGCACAGGTGCATCCCCGGTGATGGCACATGCAGTGGAGGAGGTATCGGAGATGGTATCCTATGCCGGTGCTCTTGTGTTAAATATTGGTACACTCTCCCCTGGTCAGATAAAGTCAATGCTTGTTGCCGGAAGACGTGCAAACGAACTTGAAATACCGGTTATCCTTGATCCTGTGGGTGCCGGTGCCACAAAACTGAGAACAGAGAGCACTCTTTATCTTCTTTCAGAGCTCGATATTTCGGTTTTAAAGGGCAATGCCGGAGAGATCGGTGTTCTGGCAGGCTCAAAAGGAAAAGTAAGGGGCGTGGATTCTGAAAGTATTGACGGCGATGCGGCAGATATTGCAGTTGAATGCGCAGAAAATTTTGAGACCATTGTGGTGATGAGCGGTGCAACCGACATTGTAACTGACGGAAACAGGACTCTTACCGTAGAGAACGGTCATGAAATGATGGGAAAACTCTCAGGAACCGGCTGCATGGCGGCATCTGTGTTGGGCTCCTTTGCAGGCGTATCTGAGGATTATATGCTGTCATCGGCATCAGCCCTTGCAGCATTCGGTCTTGCCGGTGAAAAGGCTGGAATGTGCGCCAACGGGCCTTATTCTTTCAGGACTGCACTCTTTGATCAGCTTTATTCACTAAAGCCCGTTGAGCTTAAAGTGGATGCAAAGGTGAAAGAATACAATGGCGTATGACCTTTACGTAGTAACTGATGAGGGATTAGGTAACGGCCTTTCACACACAGAGATTGCCCGGCTTTCAATCCTTGGAGGTGCCGATGCAGTCCAGCTCAGGGACAAGAACATGCCATGCAGGGAGATGGTAAGAGTCGCCTCTGAAATAGCTGATATTGCAAAAGAGAATGGTGCCCTTTTTTTTGTAAACGACAGGCTCGATGTTGCACTGGCTTCTGGTGCAAACGGAGTCCACTTAGGTCAGGACGATCTGCCGCTTGAATATGCAAGGGCGATTGTCCCCGGGGATTTTCTGATAGGCGTCTCTGTCGGGAACGTAAAAGAGGCGGTACTGGCAGAGGACGGCGGTGCAGACTATATTGCACTCAGTCCCACATTTAACACAGGTTCCAAGGATGATGCAGGGCCGGGACACGGACTCCTTGAACTTTCAAAAATATCTTCAAGGGTGTCGATACCCATCCTTGGAATTGGCGGGATAGGGGTCCATAATGCCGCTGATGTCATCTCGGCAGGAGCAAATGGCGTTGCGGTGATTTCCGCTGTTGTGAGTCAGCAAGACATCCCGTCCGCTGCATATGAGATGAAAGAAGCCATCAGGTCTGCAAAGGATTCCCGGGCAGGATTTTGAGCCTTTCTTTTTTTTAATTATATTTGAAAATAAATTTTTCCGGAAGTATCCAAAAAACAATAGATATATCCCGCAAAAAAAAGAATTTATTAAGGATACATTTCTGGTGTAGCTATGAATATGTCAAAAGGAAAACCGCATAGTTCGATTATTTCTAATTTTAAAGTCTATGGGGTTGTTCTTTTTTTGGAGAGTTATAATGGAGTCCGTTAGTTATTCAGATACTCTTAAAAAAGTAATAGGTGGTGTCCAGGTCATTTTTGTGGCTTTTGGTGCTCTTGTTCTTGTGCCATTGCTCACAGGTCTTGATCCAAGTGTTGCACTGTTCACCGCCGGTGTAGGAACATTAATATTTCAGGTAATAACAAGGTGGAAAGTGCCTATCTTTCTGGCATCATCGTTCGCCTTCATTCCGGCGATATCATACGGTGTTGCCACATGGGGAATTCCGAGCACCCTTTGTGGTCTTGCCGCCGCCGGTCTTTTTTATGTTCTGTTAAGTTTTATAATCCGTTTCTTTGGTATTGAGATTGTACAAAAATTCTTCCCGCCTGTCGTTGTCGGGCCTGTTATCTGTGTCATTGGTCTTTCACTTGCACCTGTCGCTGTCAATATGGCTCTCGGCCTTGCAGGAGACGTGCAGGTAATACCTGTTGAAACAGCACTCATTATCGCAGGAATATCACTGTTAACAACGCTTGCAATGTTCATCTTTGCAAAGGGATGGTTCAAGCTGATCCCGATCCTCTGCGGAATTGCTGTGGGATACCTTGTATCTTTGTTCTTTGGCGTTGTCAACCTTACAGAATTTTATGCAGCAGATATAATTGCAGTGCCTCACTTTGTTCTTCCCGAGTGGAACCTTGCAGCAATTCTTTTCATTGTCCCTGTTGCCATTGCACCTGCAATCGAGCATTTTGGTGACATTCTTGCAATAGGTTCTGTTACAGGCAAAGACTACCTCAAAGACCCCGGTGTTCAAAACACAATGCTGGGTGACGGTGTTGCAACATTTGTCGCATCTTTCATCGGCGGTCCGCCAAACACAACATACTCCGA